>NZ_JALFIA010000088.1:0-31694 GCF_022776125.1 Hallerella sp.
TACGAGACCAGCCTCGAAATTCACCACAAAGACAGGTACCGCGCTCTCGCTACGCGATTAAACATTCCGACGCCGAAAGCGCTCTCGGTTCACAATGCAAAAGAATTTGAAATCGCGCTTCAAACGCTCACATTTCCTGTCATCGTAAAACCGGTGGATCTCACGGGCGGTAAAGGCGTTCACCGAGCCGACAATGCGGAAGAAGCCCGTGCCGCATACGCAAACGCTTTGAGCCGCACCCGGAAAGACTATGTCGTTGTCGAGGAATTTGTCGTCGGTACGAACCACGGGTTTTCCGCTTACTTGCAAAATCAAAAAATCACATTCTACTTTGCGGACAATGAGCAGTATTTTTTGAACAAGTATATGGTGAGCGGTGCAAATACCCCGACGACCACAAGTGCGCACGGACAAAAGCTTCTTTGCGAATACAGCGAGCGCATTGCGAAAGAGCTAAAGCTGGTCGATGGAATTTTGCACATCCAGTATATTGAAAAATCGGATGAAACGCCGGTGATCATCGAAATTTGCCGCCGTCCGCCGGGAGATTTGTACATCAAATTCGTGCAGTATGCGACGGGAGTCGATTACCCGAAAATGCTGATTCAGTCGGAAACAGGAGAAGCCTGCACGGAATCTTTGCCGTCTCTCGGAACGCCGCCCAAACCGTTTTTACGTCACTGCATTATGGCGGCGCAAAAAGGTACGGTTCAAGATGTGACCTTTGCTCCTGAACTTCAAAAGAATATCGTTGAAAAATTCCTGTGGTACAAAAAAGGCGAGCCGATCACCGACCCGCTTTATTACAAGGCAGGAATTGTCTTTATGAAGTTCGCTTCTCCCGAAGAAATGCAGACCCTGACGGAGAAAATGACGGACTTGGTGAAAGTCCAAACGGACATGAATTGCTCGTTGAGAATTACGATTTGAATGTATATTAGTTTTATGTTCAAGATTGCTTTTATCGGTGGTGGAATTAACTCTGCAATTGGCGAAGTGCATCGCGCGGCGAGTCAGATGGATGGCTTTTTTAAGCTGGTCGCCGGCGCATTCAGCACGCATGATGCGGTGAATCGTGCAACGGCAGAGGCTTGGGGCGTTTCTCTGGAGCGTACCTATGCGGATTATAAAGATCTTTTAGCGAAGGAAAAGGGAAAGCTCGACGCGGTCGTGATCCTTACTCCGACGGATTTTCATAAAGACATTATTATCGATGCTTTGCGCGCAGGTTTTCACGTTGTCAGTGAAAAATCCTTGGCGACGAGCGTTCAAGAGGGCGAAGAAATTGCAAAGGTGATTGCAGAAACCAAAGGCTTCTTTTGCACCACGTACAATTATACAGGCTACCCGATGGTCCGAGAACTCAAGCAGTTCATTGAAGACGGTAAACTCGGAAAAATTCAGCAGGTGCAAGTCGAAATGCCGCAGGAAGGCTTTATGCGGTTGGGCGTTCAAGGCGAACCTCCTAAACCGCAGGCGTGGCGTTTAAAGGATACGGTCATTCCGAAAATTTCTCTGGATCTTGGCAGTCATTTGCACAATATGGTTTACTTTTTAACGGGTGAACGTCCGGAGCGCATTGTGGCAGATCAATCGACTTTTGGGCTTTTCCCGCAGATCGTGGATAACGTCGGAGCGCTTGCCAAGTACACGAATGGTGTTCGCGCCCAGATTTGGTTCAGCAAAACAGCTCTTGGAAACCGCAACGGTTTGCGCATCCGCGTTTACGGCAGCGAAGGCAGTGCGGAATGGTTCCAGCTCGAACCGGAAACGCTCAAAACCTGTGACTTGCGCGGTCATGTGAGCTTGTGCGATCGCACGGGTGAAGTGAAAATTGCAAACCAGCCACGTTACAACCGCTTTAAGGCGGGGCATCCGGCCGGGTTCATCGAAGCCTTTGCAAACTATTACGAAGACATTGCGGATTGCCTTTCGCAGTTCCAAAAAACGGGAACCTTTAAAAGCAAATATGTTTGCGGAATCAAGACGTCTCTCGAAGGTCTTGCAATGATGCAGGCCGCAGCAAAGTCGGCGCAAACAGACAAGTGGGAAAACGTTTAATCCTGTAAATTCAAAAAAGCAAGTCGAACCCGAAGGTTCAACTTGCTTTTACAGGCGCAGAATTTTATCAAATTACCAGTTGGCGACTGCAATGCTGTAAGACGGGAAAACGCCTTCCGGTTCCACGACCTTGGTGAAATCGGTGCCGTTGTAAGCATACAGAGCGGCAGCGCCATAAGCATGGTCGCCCACATAGAGCTTGCCGCTCACAGCGTCGAACACAAAGCCGCCTTCGGCATCCGCAATTTCCGTAGACTTGACTGTGCTCTTCTTTGCGAGATCGACTGCGGCAATCGGAGCGTTACCATAGGAATTGTAGATATTGACATATGCGATGTTGTGGATGGTGTCAAGAGCCAGTTTAGTCGAGCCGGCGCCCAGGTCTTTGCCGGTCATCACGAATTCGCTCGTCTTCTTTTTAAGATCGACGATTTCGATGCCACGGGTTTCATCGCCCGGCAGTTTGTAATCGGCATCGTAAGCGCCCTGAGTCAAAACAACGAGCTTGCCATTGTTCGTCTTCATGCTGGCCGGGTTATAACCCTTCAAGCAGATGGTATCCTGGAGTTCACCGCTTTCAGCGTCATAAAGAGCGAGAAGAGCCGGTTTGTTCGGAACATAGTTGTTCAAACGTCCGAACAAAACAGCGAGCTTGCCATCGACGACCTTAATGGATACGCCGCTAGCGGTGGTTGCGCCTTCTGCAGCAAAGTTAGAAACGTCAATGGAGTCCAAAATAGCGAGAGAAGTCGCGTTCACCTTGAGAATCGTAGAACGACCGTTCAAAACGATCCAGCCGGTTTCAGCATCGGTAAAGGCGATTTCATACGGATAAGCGGAATTGCCAATGCTTGCCTGCTTGACGATCGCACCAGAGCCTTCCGAAAGCTTGCTTGCGTCGATCAAGGTCACGTTGCTCGGGGAGAGTGCATAAACGTACTTGCCGTTTGCAAAAAGGAAAGCGTCGCTACCGAGATCAATGCCCGCGTCTTCGAACGAGTTGTCGCTGACATTGCCATAGGTGAGCATGCTACTCGTGTAATCGGTTGAGAAGTGAACGACGACACTGTTGCCGTAAGAAACAGTTTCTTCCGAGCTGGAGCTTTCTTGGGAGCTGCTGGATTCTTCGACGCTGCTCGAACTTTCGTCGTCGTATTCTGCAGAAGAGCTGGAGCTTCCGCAACCGATGAGGGCAAAGGATGCTGCGCTCGCAGCAAGAATTGTCAGAATTTTTTCCTTTGTGATGTTCATTGTTTTCTCCTATAGGGTGTTAAAAATCTTGAATGATGGTCGCCTTGTATTCTCGCCCGGGCTTCGGGTAAGAATCATAAATGTTTTGATGGTCTTCATCGGTGATGTTGTTTACCGCAAATGTGAAACGCGTTTTGGTTTTGAACGTTTTGGAAACGCTCGCATGCAAAAGGGTTTCGCTGTCGACGCTTTCCTTGTTCGCGCGGTCGCAATAGGTTTTACTGCGGTAATGCAGTTCGCCGGTCAAATCGATTTGGAACGGCAAGTGCCAAGTGCAAATCAAATGTTCGCTGAAAACAGGTTCGTTTGGCAGATACTTATCGTTGTAATACTTGGCGTTGGAAAGGTCTCGCGGATTTTGCACGGTTCCCTTGAAACTCAAATCCAAGAATCGGAATGTCCGATTGCTCCATTCAAATTCGACGCCACGGGTGAGAGCTTCGTCCATATTCAAAGGCTTGACAAGGCTTCCGCTTGTGACCCAGGTAATGCCGTCTTTGGAACGCGTTTCAAAGTACAGAACCTGCAACGTATTCTTAAAACGGTTTTCTGCAAAACGGAATCCTACTTCCCAGTTCAAACCGGTTTCCGCTTTCAAATTCGGATTCGAAAGAACGTTTTGGTATACGCCGTAAAGCTCAAGCATCTGCGGCGCCCTAAAGTAACGGGCGACAGAGGCAAAACCTTGCGCCGGCCATTCTTCTTTTCCGAAAAGGGCCGCAGTTCTTGCCGCCCAATACAAATGCTTTTTTTTCGCACTCGGAAGCGTGTCACGGTTCACCGCGTTAAAAAGAACGCCCCGAGACCTGTGAATGTAATCGCCGCGTCCCGAAAGATTCAGGTCAAAAGTCAAAAGGCTGTTCGGAGAAATTCCGAATTCCGCTGCAAGGTCGCCCTGCGCCTTTTCCAAGTGCCAGTCGTACCGTGAAGCGATCTGATTGTTGTCGCGGTTTTCCACGCGTTCAAAATCGCCTGTTAAATGCAAACCGCCGTGAATCTTGTACGGACAGTGGAACGGTTCAAAGAACAGTCGCAGTTCCGGACGTGCCGTGTACGAGATTGCACCGTATTCCATGTAGCCGTTATAAGTGTAACCCAGACGGTCCAACGGAAAATACGAATGCGAAACGGCCTTTTCGACTTTGCCCGCAGCCCCTGCTTCCAATCGCCAGGCGTCCGTGTACGGGGATTCCCATAGGTACTTCGCCTGCAACAGGGAATTTTCAAAACCGGCGACGTAAGTCTGGTTGTTTTCCTTGCCTGGATTTCCGCCCCATTCGTTTGAATGCGTGACGATCCAGCTCGAAAAGGAATGTCCGCTGTGCATGTAGCGCAAAGAATGCGTGCCGGAGAACTGGGAATAGTCGGCGTTTTGACGGGTGCGAACCGTATCGTCTTCCGTGTTGTACTTGGTGTCGTTGCGGTCCAAATATTCGTAGTCGTTATCGCTGTGGCGGAACCCTGCTTGGCTCGAAAGTTTGAAGCGGTCGCTCAACTTGTGCGTGAGCGCATACGAAAGTTCGTAGCTGTTGTGACTGCCGTAGCTTGCAAGCAAACGGTTGCGGTTCGAAGCTTCGGGCTTGGATACAAAGTTGATAACACCGCCGATCGCGTTACCGCCGAATTTGGCTGGCGCATAATTCTTGTATATCTCGACGCGTTCAAATTGGTTCAGGTCCATGCCGCCTAGCGAAACCGCTCCGCCACCCGCATCTTGCACAGGAATCCCGTCGATGCAGATGAGGACTGTCTTTGCGGAAGCACCGCGTACGGAGACCGTTTCAAAGCTTCCCATGCCGCCGAGCTTTTGCAGCTGAATGCCCGCTTCTTTCGAAAGGAGTTCCCCCGCAGAAAGGCTCTTGCCTTCCCACGCCTTGGAATCAATCGTGATAAAGTCCGGGCTTTCGGTGAAGGGAGCTTCTTTTAAGCCGCTTAAAATTTCAGATGTGCCGAGATTTTGAACGCTCGCACTATCGGCAGCAAAAACACTTGGAATGCCAAGCGTCGCCGAAATCAGCGCATATGCAAAAAAACGCGCATGAGGTGCGTTCATGGATGTCTCTCGCATCTGTTCGTTTCCACAGTTCTTCTGGCTCGGGGATCTTTCTACGCCGGCTCCTTCACATGCATTTCTGCACATTGGTTCTTTGCCGGTTTCGTCCTCCCATACAGCGGCGGGACCGTTCCCGATTCTCACGGGATTCTCTCGAAGGCTTTGCAATTTGCATTGCCTCGGCTTTTCAGGGCATGGAAATCGTTTGTTTGTACGCAAAGATAGCTCTTTTTCTATCTTCTGTCTATGCAACTTTTTGCTGGCATTATCGACCCTGAAACGCTGTTTGCGAAATCCGCCGCGCTTTGCACGGCGCTCGAAATTCGCTATGATCTTTTTTTGGAACGCGGAGCTTCGCTTGAAGATTTGACCGCTCTTTCGAAGCGTGTTCGAAACCTTTACCCCAAAGCTTTCCAGATAGGCACGATCCGCCTCAAGCGCGACGGGGGAATGTTCTCGGATGCGCACGCCCAAGACCGCGACCGCTACTTGAACGCGATCCTTTCGAACGTCGACCGTCCGAACGTGGTGGACATCGAAGTCGAAGAGCTCGAAACCTTGCTTCCCAAGGTGCGGCCGGTTCTTAGATCGACCGGGACAAAGTTTCTTGTTTCGCATCATGATTTCTTGAAGGTGCCGTCCGTTTCGGAATTAGAGGCTTGGATTGAACAGGCAAAGGCCGCCGGCGCAAACGGTTACAAGACCGCCTGCATGAGTACCGCCGCCGGCGATTTTGATGAAATTTATCCGCTGATCGAGCGGGAGTCGAAGAACTTTGAACTGTTCTCGCTCTTTGCCATGGGAGCCTCTGGACAGGAGTCCCGAGTGAAAAGTTTGCTTTTTGGGGCAAACATCACCTACTGTTCCATCGGTAAAGCGGTCGCTCCGGGGCAACTTTCGGTCGAAGATGCCCTGAATCAGTACAAAAAACTTGCAAAAAATCGCTAAAATTTGCAAAAAATAGCCAAATTTATTCAAAAAAGCCAAAGTTTCAAGGAAAAGTGCTTTTTCGCTCACAAATACACCCAAGTGGCTTTTTTTTACTAAACTTTTTAGAGATAAAGAGGAAACAAAAGAATTATGCGTCTTTCTGAACGATTTGCTGACAACAGCGTGATTATCAATGCCAAGGGTTCGACCAAGGAAGAAATCCTGAACGAACTCGTGGATACGCTTTGCGCTTCTTACAAGCTTGAACATCGCGACGAAATCTTTGATGCTGTCTGGAAACGTGAACAGACTCGCTCTACAGGTATCGGTTGTGGGTTGGCGGTGCCGCATGCGAAGATTGACTATGTGGATCGTATGTGCATGGTGGCTGCTACGGTGGAAAAGGGCATCGATTTCGATGCAATGGACAATGAACCGGTCCATTTGCTCATTTTGATCGTGAGCCCGGGCAATACGGTCGGTCCGCATCTCAAGGCTTTGTCCTCGGTGAGCCGTATCCTTGCCAACGCCGAAGTCCGCAAGGACTTGATTGATTCCAAGAATCAGGTCGATTTCCTTGATATCTTGGGCAAGGCCGAAGACAAGTATCTGTAAAAATCAATCTAAAAGAGATTAGAGCCTTGACGCAAAGTCAAGGCTTTTATATTTTTGCGGTGCTTTGGACGATTAGCTCAGTTGGTTTAGAGCGCTGCTTTCACACGGCAGAGGTCACTGGTTCAAATCCAGTATCGTCCACTTTAAGAGATCCGATGTTCGCACCGGGTCTCTTTTTTCTTATATATTGAATATATGAGCCATACGATAGACGAATCCAAGATTCCTGAACCGCCAGTCGGTTCGCACTTGCTTTCCCCACGGACGGGGTTTAACCATCACGGCATTTACATTGGAAATGGCCGAGTCGTCCACTATTCGGGAATGGCCCGCACGCTCACGCACAAGGACATTGTGCGTCTTCCGGGCCTTATCCGCTACGGTTGCATTGTCAAGACTTCGATCAAGCGTTTTTGCGACGGTCACGGTTTTCGCGTGATTGAACATCCGCATGCCAAGTTTACGGGTGAAGCGGTGGTGGAGCGTGCCAAAAAACGCCTGTATGAACGTTCCTATTATTTATACAGCAATAACTGCGAGCATTTTGTGAACTGGTGCATTGACGATACGTTCAAGAGCCCTGCAGTTACACGTATTTTGATCGGCTTTGCAACGCTCGGATTTTTGATTCACGCGCTCGGCATTTCCAAGCTGACTCGTAAAATGCCGATGTGGGCGCGCGTTCTTTTGAGCGGAGCTTCGGCTTCAATCGGTTCGTTTATCATTGCGCACTTTACGCTCGACGCTTTGCAGCCTGCTGAAGGGATTCGCGGTCGAGAACGCCGCAACCGTTACTTTGGCCGTGTCGGTACGCGCTGCGGTCTCGCGCTGGCTCCGCTTTTTGCCATTTTGGGTATTCGCAAGGATTCCAAACTTTCGGAAAGCCTTTTTCCGTTCTTCCTTCCTGTATTTGGAGGCTTGAGCACTTATGCTGCCTTCCGCTTAAAGGATACGTTAGAACGCGATCAGCTTCGCAAGGTTCGCCGTCGAAAGGAGGAGTTGGAAGCGATGAAGTCGGTGGAAGACGCCGAGTGATTTTTTCGCATTGTATGCAACGAATTTTTTTCATAAGCATCTTAGTATTGTGAACTTGCGACACGAGATGCTTTTTTTGTGCGCCGTTTGGGTGGGTGCAGCCTTTGCGGAGCGAACGCTTTCTTTGGAAGATTGCGTAAAGCTTGCCCGTGAACAGAGCCTTGACATGGAAACGGCGAGACTTTCGGAACGGGCTTCCGAGGCTTCTTTGAAATCGTCGGAGGCATCGGGGCGCCCAACGGTTTCTGCGTATGTAAGGAATACGCTTTACGATACACCTTTCGATGGACAGTCGCAGGACCATTACCGTTTTAGCATGGGACTTTCCGGATCGTACACCATCTGGGATGGCGGTTCCACGAGCATTAACGTGGAAAGCAAACAGCTTTCGCTTGAAGCGAGCAAGTACAGTACGGAACTCGCCGCGTTGAATGTGCAAGAAAGCGCGATGAATGCTTTTGTGAACCTGCTCGCCGCGAAGGAAGATCTGGAAACCGCAGACTCCGCGCTTGCGCTTTCGGATTCTTTGGTGAGTTATAACGAACGTTTGTTCGATGCGGGTTCCATTACACGGAGCGATCTTGCGCTGGTGAAGAGCGACGCCGCGAGTGCAAAGGTCAAGCAGATTTCGGCGGCGCAGGCGGAACGTGCGGCAAAGACGAATCTCCGTCAGGTGCTTGAACTTTCCCGTTTGGATTCGTTAAGGATTGTCGCGCCCGAGGTGAATTACGAGAAGCCTTCGGACATGGGTGAACTTCCGACTTTTGACGAAGTGCTTTCGGAAACGAAGGCGCATTATCCGGGATTTATTTCGGATAGCTTAAAGGTGCAGGCTGCCGCAAAAGACGTGGAACTTGCGGGCAAGAACAGTTCCATTTCGGTGATGCTCGGGGCGGAAGCTTCGACGGGATTCCAAGCCTGGGAATCGGACCGCTATGCGCGCCAGATCAAAAACGGTTATACGCATAGCTTGACGCTCGGCATTAACATTCCGATTATAGACGGTGGAACGACGACGGCGAAGGTGCTTTTGGCGCAAGTGGAAAGTGAACGGGCAAAGGTTTCCCAACGTGAAACGGGAAAAACCTTGGAAAATAATCTGGAAAAACTTTATATGCAGGCGGAAAGCGCCGACGCGAGCTGGCTTGCCGCAATCGCCGGGCTTGAAAGTGCAACGGAAGCTTACCATGTGGCTGTGGAACAGCGAGCCGCCGGCACGATTTCTTCGACGGATTTCTTGCAACAGAAGAACAATTTGCAAAGTGCGAAAAATACACTGACCCAGGCGAAGTACACGAGCATTCTCGCTCGGAATCTGCTCGACCTTTACATGGGGAGGTTCCAATGAAAAAGCTTTTGAAAGTTTTGATCGTCCTCGTGATTTTGGGCGCGATCTTTTTTACCGTTCACAAATTCTTCTTTGCTACCGAAGAGGAAAGCGCCGGGGTGATGATGAGCGAAAAGGTAAAGCTCGCCACGATCCAAACGACGATTACTTCGACGGGTACGATTTCGCCGATGGATACGGTGAGCGTCGGTACGCAGGTTTCGGGCGACATCAGCAAAATCTATGTGGACTTTAATTCCAATGTAAAAAAAGGCCAGGTGATTGCGGAACTGGATCGTTCCAAGTTGCAGTCGACGCTGTACCAGGCGCAGATAGCGGAATCCAGTGCAAAGAACGATTACGAGCACAAACTTTCTGTGTACAATCGCACGAAAAAGCTTGCCGAGTCGAACAGTGCAAGCGCTGTGGATTTGGAAAATGCAGAATATGAAATGAACTCGGCAAAGTTCTCATGGGAAGCTCGCAAGAGCGAAGTGCAACAGGCAAAGCTGAATTTGAGTTACTGCATCATTAAAAGCCCGATCGACGGTGTTGTGCTTGAACGTTCTGTGGATGTGGGGCAAACGGTCGCCGCTTCGATGAGCGCGCCGACTCTTTTTGTGCTTGCAAAAGATCTTTCCAAGATGCGTGTGATGGCGGACGTCGATGAAGCGGATATTGGGCAGGTGAAGGCCGGTCAGAAGGTGACCTTTACCGTGGACGCCTTTCAAGATGAAACGTTCAGCGGCAAAGTGGAATCGGTCCGTTTGAATCCGACGGTGACTTCGAACGTGGTGACTTATACGGTGGTGATTTCGGCAGAAAATTCGGATTTGAAACTGCTCCCGGGCATGACGGCAACTTGCACGATTGTGACGGAAGAAGTGGAAAACGCTTTAAGCGTTCCGGTGGCCGCGATCCAGTTTACACCGGCCGCGGGAACTCCGATGATGGATATGCGTAAAATGCCGCGTCCAGAAAAACCGAAAAGAAAATTTTCCGACAGCGACGACTTTGGACCTCCGCCGGGAATGCAGGGCGGCCCGATGGGCGGTGGCGTTTCCAAAAAGCGTTCTTCTTCGACCCAGAAATTAGTCGGGAAAGGCGTTTGGATTAATATGAACGGCAAGGCCGCATTCCGTCCGGTGAAAACAGGCTTAAATGATGGCGTCAATGTGCAGATACTCGCGGGTCTTGCAGAAGGCGATTCTGTGGTGGTACGTCAGGAATCGGCTACTGTCGTTTTTCAAAGTTCGGACGGAACCGTGAGTCCGTTTATGCCGGGACCGCGCAAAAAGAAGAAGTGATGCGGGGCATCACTTCTTAAATCGAAATCGTTAACGGTTTTACTTCACAATGCCGACTTCGCTAATCTTGGCGAAGCCGTTTATTTTTTCGCCGAGTCGAACGTGGACCCATCCGTCTTTCACGCTTAGCACTTCGATTTCGGTGCCTTCGGAAAGCATGTTCAAGGTTTGATCCTTATCGCTCGGGCCGCTGGTGATGTCGGCGGTTTCCGCAATCACGACTCCCAAGGAATACGTATTTTCTTTGTAAACCTTGTAGCCGACGCTGCAGGCTAAAATGCCAAGAATCAAGGCGATGGGGAAGATGCTTGCGGCGAGGGCTGTCTTGACCTTTGGATTTGCAGAAAGCACACGTACAATGCAAAGGAAGAAGATGGCCCAGACGAGAATCAGGATGCCGATGAACTGTTGCTTTTCGGAAAGGACGTGGTGCGCTTCAAAGGCGAAGTTCAGAATCGGATTTTCCATGTCTTCGGATTCTTCGACTTTATCCTTCGTCATGCTGCGGGCGAATTTGAGATTGTATTCGTAATCGTCATTCGTCGGATCAAAACGAAGCGCCTTTTCATAGTTCAAAATGGCGAGCCCCAGGCGATTTTCGCGGAAATAAGCGTTGCCTAAATTATAATAGAGGTCACCGTTCTGATAGCCGTTGTCGACGCAGTTCTGCCAAGCTTCCGCCGCCGAGGTAAAGTCGCCTGCCTTGTATGCGGCGGCGCCTGTAAAGAGCGTTTTGCAACTTTCGGCAAAAAGGGAAGACGTCAAAAGGGAAAAAATCAAAAGCAGTTTTTTCATTTTAAAACCTCCAGTGCGTCGCAGAGAGTTTCAAATTCGAGGAGCGCCTTGGAACGTTCTTCTGCGGATGCGGTGACCGGGGCGAATCTTGCGAAGGCGCAATCTTCTTGCCACTTCATAACCTTTTGAATATTCTCTTCGCTCACGCCGAGCTCGGTCAAATTCAGCTTCACTAGGTCTTTGGTCATACCGCGGAATTCACGGTTCGAAAGATCCGAAAGGTAACCGACAAGACCATTTTCAAGGGCGGCGTAGAAGGCTTTGCCGTCATCCTTTTGCAATGCTGTTTTCGCTGCGGACGTGTACTGCTTTAAATTCTTTTTCGCCTTTGCCTTGCGTACAAGAGCCGTGTTGCTTGAATTTTTTCGGTGCGAACGGATGAAGGCGCAGAAGATTGCATACAACGGAATTGGAATCAACAGAAGAATCCAGAAGAGCGGCGACTTGTACAGCGGAGCTTCTTGCGGGGGAACTTCGTGGACGGAGTGCATGTAGCGAATGTCGCGGCCCAGGTCTTCGATTTCTTCCTTGGCGGCTGGCGTGTATGTCGGCGTGCTCGGGGTGTATGGGGCAACAGAACCTTCGCCCTTTTCGACGACAATTTTCCACGGACCTTCGGTTTTGGTTTCGTACTTCTTTTTAGCGGGATTGAACCAGTTGTAAGAAATAGCAGGAATTTCGAATTCCCCCTTCTTTTTCGGGTAAAGGAAAATGCGAATGTTCTTGGTGGTGATGACTTTTCCGCCGGTGACTTTCTTTTTGATGTCGTTTTCCGGGGGAACAGAGCGGAAGTCCGAGAAGTCGGGGAGCTTCGGGTCGGTAATCGTTCCCGGTTTGCCGTCGCCTGAAATTTGAATGGAGAGCGTGAGCGCGTCGCCGAGGGTCAAAGAATCCTTGTCGAAAGAAGCCTTGAAATTGTAATTGCCGACCATGCCGGTGAAGTCTTTGGGCTTGTTCTGCGCCGGTAGCGGAAGAACCGTAATCTTCAGCGGGGCGGTTTTGGCTTCGGCTTCTTCCGGTTCCTGCTGGATGCTGGAGAAACTGACGGATACGCCTATTTTATTGGATTTTTTTTCTACGACTTTTGGTTTGCCGATTTTTTTGTATTTGAACTGGAAGGGAGGAATTGAAACTTGACCCGTTTTAAGAGGAGAAATCCAGGCGAATTTATCGCTGCTAGAAGCTTCTCTTGGATTGTCTTCTAATGGCATCAACTTAACATTGGAAAGGTCTGCACGATGGGCGATGAAGTCACTGCCGAGATCCATGTTGGTTGCCATCAGTTCGCCTTGGAAATGTTCATAGGTATGAATATTTAAGGTGACGGAAAGCTGTTCGCCTTCATAGACAGTCTTTTTGTTTGGAGTGAGCGAAACATCGACGGCTGGATCATCGTAGGATTTGCGGACATTCATTGTCAAATGGAAAATATCGTATTCTGCGTTATTGATTTTCCACGAAAGGACGCCGGCTGCTTTGCGCCCTGCTTTTTTGGGAGCGATAAGCTTAAATTCGTATTGAGTTGCGGAAGCCGTACCTCTGCGGGTTCCGACTTTGACAACAGAGGTGTCTATGGATTTGAGGACAAATCCATTTTGTACAGAAAATTGGGGTGGCGCTTGGACGGATTCGATCTGATTTTGAAGGACGATGAATTGGAACGAAAATTCTTCGCCGGTCTCCACGGGATTTTTATTGACTTGTACATCCCAAGGACCTCTTGTCTGCATTTGGCCTGGACTGGATTGCTGACCGCCCATCATCGCGGCCATTCTTTGTTGCATTTCGTCAAACATTGCCCAGGGATCGGTTGCCTGAGCATGAATGGAAACAGCACCTAACAGAACTAAAAAGAAAAAGCGTTTCATAACGCTTAAAAGATACAAAAAAGCTATCTTAGAGCCATGTCGTATAAAACGTTGGAATCGCTCTTTGAGAAATATTCAAGAATTCAGATGATCGGCCCGGTGGGCAGTGGAAAATCCCGTTTGCTTCGAGAGTTTGCAGAAAATCATCCGAATGTCGCTTTGTCTTCCACTGAACTCCAGCGACGGATTCAGCGCGCTTTGGCTCCGTTTTGGCAGAAACGTTTTATTAGCTTGCGAGATGAAGATGCCCCGCGCGTGCGCGATTTGCTTTTGAAACCGAAATTCTTTTTGCACACGGAGCATTACGTCGAAGATAATCCGTTCCCGCCGACGAATCCGGGAAAGCTCGACGAGGCGCTCGCCATGGCGAATCTGCCGGAATCGGTGCTTAAAGTCAAGCTTTTGAGCCTTTCGAACGGGGAACTGCGCCGCATTTTGCTCGCTCGCCTTTGGATGGAATCTCCGGACTATATTCTTTTGGACGATCCGTACGGCGGTCTCGATCCGGAATATCGGAACCATCTTGCCCGTGGTATTTTGAAAATGGCCGAAAAAGAGGTCCAGCTCGCTGTGAGCCTGCAACGTAAAGAAGAGCTTCTGCCCCTGATTCCCGCTTTTGTTTATGAGAACGGGGAATTCCGTGAATTCGAAGGGAAACTTCCCGAAGCGCTCCCGCCCGAAGAAAAAAAGCCTTTCCTCACGCATTACGAAACCCAGGTTTTGCACGCCCAGGAAAATGTTGGAGAAACTCTCTTCGACTTGCAACAGGTGAATGTGCATTACGGTTCCACAAAGATTATTAACAATCTGACGTGGCAAGTGAAAAAGGGTGAACACTGGGTGGTCATGGGCCCGAACGGTGCTGGAAAAAGTACGCTGCTTGCACTCCTTTCCGCAGACCATCCACAGATTTATTCAAATGACATAACGCTTTTTGGAAAGAAGCCGGGCCATGGCTTGAACGTTTGGGAACACAAGGCCCAAATCGGATTCTTCTCTCCGGAACTTGCGACGCAGTACCGTGAAAAGTTGAACTTGGAAGAAGTCCTTTGCACGGGCTTTACGACGGGTCTCGGACTTTTCGTGCCTCCTTCTTGGGAAGAAAGAGCGAAGGCGATTAGCTGGCTTAAGGAATTTGGCTTTGCCGATGTTTTTCGACCGTTCCAGGACCTTTCTGCAACGGAACGACGCTTGATTCTGATTGCCCGCGCCGCGATTCGCCCGCCCAAGGTTTTGATTCTTGACGAACCGACTCAGGGCATGGATGAGGGATTCCGCGAAAAGCTTTTTGACCTTTTGCAGTTCCTTTCCAAAGAAACGACCATCATTTTCGTAACGCATTACGAAGAAGAATGGCCACCTTGCATGACGCATATTCTGCGCATGCCTAAATTCTCTATGGAAAACGCTCTTTAAAAAAGACGTGTCACCATATTGCCAACGTACACCGCGATGACGCCGATAAAAACACTCAGCGCTGCGTACAGGGCAAATTGCAAAATGCATCCCGATTTGATAAAGGTCAGACCTTCATTTGCAAACGTGGAAAAGGTGGTAAATCCGCCGCAGAATCCGACGGTCAACAGCAGACGCGCATTCGGACTCAAAACGGGGTCCGAAAGACCGTAAAAAAGTCCGATCAAAAAGGATCCCAAAATGTTGACGACAAAGGTGCCGAACGGAAAAAATCCCGGCGCGTAGGCATTCAAAAAACGGCTGCATAAAAAGCGGCAGATTCCGCCGAAGAAACTGCCGACGCCAACGCAAAGAATCGAAGGAATCATGTAAAAAATTTAGTATCTTTAAAGATTACAAGAGGTGCCTGTGATAACTGAAGAACAAATACTTCGAGCTTTGTCGAGTGTTCAAGATCCCGATTTGCATAAAAATATCGTGGAACTGGGCTTTGTGAAGAACATTCAAATTTCTCCCGAAGGTGACGTTTCGTTGGATTTGGTGTTGACCACTCCAGCGTGCCCAATCCGTGACCGTTTTAAAAATCAGTGCGAAAGCATTTTGATGCACTTGGGAGCCCGCTCAGCGGTGGTGAATTTGAAGGCAAAGAATGGGAGTGAGAAAACCTCGCCGGCTCCGAATTTTGACAATGAACTTTTGAAGGGCGTGAAGCGTATCGTCGGCGTGGCGAGCGGTAAGGGTGGCGTCGGTAAATCGACTGTCACAGCGAACCTCGCCATGGCTTTGAGCCTTGCGGGCGCCCGTGTGGGCGTTCTGGATGCAGATATTTATGGCCCGTCGATGAACATCATGTTCGGTGTGGACTCCGCTCCAGAAGTTTTCCCCGATAAGACGCTTGCCCCGGTTGAAGTCAAGGGCGGTATTTCTCTTGTTTCGATGGCGATGTTTGCGGAGTCGGACAAGGCGACAATCTGGCGCGGTCCGATGGCGAGCCAGATGATCCAGAATTTTGTGCACCGCGTGCGCTGGGGCGAGCTCGATTACTTGCTAATCGACTTTCCTCCGGGAACAGGCGATATTCAGCTAACGCTGACCCAGCAGTGTCCGCTCACTTGTGCGGTCGTAGTGACGACTCCGCAGGAAGTGGCGCTTGCGGACTGCCGCAAGGGCCTTGCGATGTTTGACAGTGTCGGAGTGCCGTCGGTCGGTATCATTGAAAACATGAGCTACTTCATTTGCGATGGCTGCGGTAAGCGTCACAGTATTTTCCGTTCGGGCGGCGGTGAACGTATTTCCAAGGCTCTCGGAGTACCGATGCTTGGCAAGGTTCCGCTTGAACCATCCGTTGCCGACTGCGGGGACCTTGGAATGCCGGCGGTCCTCCGTTATCCGAACAGCGAAAGCGGTAGGGCATTTGCCGATATCGCCGAAAAAACAATCTGTGCGATTGCCCAATTGGAACATTCCGGCAACGTTTTGCACAATTTCAACTTCCGCTTTGACGAAATTCCTTTGGAGGAAGCCTCATGATTCAGCCTTTGAAAGTCTTTCGCACAAAGAACAATGAGCTCGGATTTGACTGGGACGATGGGACGCGGTCGGTCTTTAAGCTGCGTGATCTTCGTCTCGCTTGCCCTTGTGCGCTTTGTGTAGATGAAAATACGGGGGAGCACCTGCTCGACCCGAAAACCGTGCCGGAAGATATCTTGATCGAGAGTATCCAGTCGATTGGACGCTATGCGGTCGGCATCCTCTGGAGCGATGGTCATCGCACGGGCATATACCCCTATGATCTCTTAAAGCGTTTGACGGATAAGGCATAAAAAGCCATATTTTGGAAGGAAAGTAAAATAAACTTGGCGTAGGTTGTCTCTGTATGAGTGATTTTAATGAATCGTTGTATTTTCGTGACTTAAATCGATATCCGACTCTGAAGCCGGAGGAAGAGACTGCGCTTATCTCGATTATCAAGAATGGGGAAACGGAAGACATCCGTCAGTCCGCATTGCAGCATTTGATCCGTGGTAACTTGCGCTTTGTGGTCAGTGTTGCCCGTAAGTATCAGGGCCGCGGCCTTTCTCTCTTGGATTTGATCAATGAAGGTAACTTGGGTCTTTTCAAGGCCGCCAAGCGCTTTGACAGCTCCAAAGACGTGAAGTTTATCAGCTATGCGGTCTGGTGGATTCGCCAGTCGATCCAGAAGGCCCTCTTTGAACAGGTCGGCGCAGTCCGCATTCCGCCTAACAAGCTCACCTTGGTGAACCGCTTCAAGCGCGCTCTTGTGCAGAACGGCGGCGATTACGAACGCACCATGGCGATGCCGGAATTCGCAGATTCCGAACAGGACATCGTGGAAGTGATGGAAAAAATCGTGGACATTTCCCTCGACGCTCCGATTAACGACGATGGTGCATCGGGAGATTCCGTGAGCTCCCTCATGGATGTCCTCGGAACGGAAGGCAACCAGGAAGACGAGATGGAAAAGAAGGAGCGCAAGGCTCTGATCGAAGAAACTCTCAAGTCCCTGCCGCACCGCGAAGAGGAAATTCTCCGCATGTTCTACGGTCTCGATGCCGTGGAAGATACGACTTTGAAGGATATAGGTGAAGACCTCAAGCTCAGCCGCGAACGTGTGCGTCAGATCAAGAACAAGACTCTCCGCAAGTTGCAGAAGAACAAAGAGAAGCGCGAACGCCTGAGCGATTTCTTGGAAAACTAATGGCCATTTCCAAAGCGAAGGCGCGTCGAGCCGCCGTCTTTTTTCTCACGCTCCTCGGAGGAGCGTTTATCGCTTTATTCGCTTATAACCTCTATTTAAAAATCGGTCCTCGCCACCTGGAAGTCCCGAATGTTCCGTTCGGGCTGCCCGGCGGAACGCAGCTTGCCGTGGGCGACATGCCCGATACTTTGGCAGGTCTTGAATTGATGCCGCTTTCGACGCAGCAGGAACTGCGCCGTGCCGCGGAACTCCAGAAGAATGGAATGTTTAACGATGCGGCGGAAGTATACGAAGCAATCGCTTTGCAGTACCCCGAAGCTTTCCTTGCGCAGTGGGGCGTTGTCAATTCTCTGCTCGCTCAGGATTCCCTGCTCCCGATTTGGCAGTCCCAGCTCGATCGGATGCAAAAGGCTTTGCGCGGGCGCTATCCGGAGTCCTCGGTCGCCTTTTTGATGGATGCCCGTGCCGCAGAAAAAGCGGGCAGCGCTTCGACCGCTTTGGAACTTGCCCGCGTGGCGACGGAAAAGGCACCGGTCTTTGCCGATGCGCGCCTTTTTTACGCGGACCTGCTGTACAAGGCGGGCCGTTATGCGGAAAGTGCGATTGAAGCCCGTGCCGCCATCAGCCTTTCGCACGGGAATGAACCGAAGGCGTTCGCTCGCCTAGCTGAAATCTATCACGACGAGGGGGTTCTTGACAGTTGCGGACTTGTGGTGGAATACGCTCTTTCCAAATTCCCGGTGAACGCGGAACTGCTTTGCTTGCAGGGTTACTTGCAAGAATACAAGGGACGCTTTGAAAACGCAGAAGGAACTTACCGCCGCGTTCTCGCCATCCGTCCGGGCTTTAAGCTCGCTACGGAAGCGCTCCTTTCCTTGGGCCAAAAGGCTCCTCCGGGAGTGGGCGGCGGGGCGCGCCTTTCTCCGCGCGATCGTGCGCAGGTCGCATACGAAATCCTCGAACCGCTGGTGAATCAGTATCCGGAAAATTTGCCGCTCCGTGAAGCGCTTGGACGCTCTTATTTAAAGGGTCGTGATTTTGACCGAGCCAAGTCGCAGTTCCTAGAAATTCAATCCCGAGATCCGGAGTATCCGGAAATTTCCCGCCGCATTCAAGAAGCTTCCTCTGCGCCTCCGGTCCGCGAAACCAAAAAGAATCTTCTTGCCGATGACCTGAGCCGTGCTATCGACAGCATGAGAACGCTCCCGACGACGGAACATTCTTTTGAATCGGCTCTGGGACATTACCTTGTGCGCTATGGCGCAACGCAGAAGGAATTCTTCCGCAAGTATTCTGCGGCGAACTTTCGCAAGCTCGACAAGAACACGTGGCAGGAATCCTTTTATGAAGCTCCGTATTTTCACAGGTACACAGTCCTCTTCGACAAGGACGGACGTTTTTACGGTGTACATGTAGTCGTCACCGATTCAAACGTGGTGATGAACAAGACGGCGACGAATACGCCTGAAATTTACACGAACCTGTTGCAGTTGAATTCGAGGCTTTCGGGCGTCGGCTCGGAAACGGGCGAAACGGACTGTGACGGCAAGGTGCTTGCCGGAGCGACTTGGGAAACACGCGACAACTTTGAAATGCTCGCCCGTTTTGCAGGAAAACCGGCAGAAGTCCGTATGATTCGCTTGAATCGCGACGCAATCCCGGAAGGGACGCGCCTTTGCGATTACATGAAATACCTTTTGATGTATTGATATTTGTAATTTGTAATTATGTTGCGCACACGAACCTTTATTTTTGCCCTGATGTCTTTCGCTATCGCGATGATGCTCGAAGGCTGTACGTGCTGCGCTTATTTGAATCATATTTTTAATGCCGACCGCAATTACGAAGAAGCGGTGAAACTGGAACAGGCAAAAGCGGATTCGCTTCCGGGCGATTCGGATTTTGTGGCGACCGGTGAAGCAGCAAAGAAGTACGACAAAGTCATCGAAAAAGGTTCCCGTGTGCTGGAACGTTTCCCGGACAACGACCGGCAAACAGCCCGTGCGGTTTTTCTCATTGGAGAAGCTTTCCGTCACAAGGGGGAATGGAGCAAGGCCGTTACCAAGTACGATGAATTCGAACGTTACTTCCCCGATCACGATTCCATGCCGAAGGTGGAGTACGAACGTGCCTACTGCCTTTATAAAAATGGCGAATACGACATTAGCCGTTTTGCGTTGCAGTCGATTTTGGACGCAGGCGATTCGCATCCGTTCTACCATGATGGATTGAACCTGCTTTCGCTCCTAGAAGAAAAGGGTGATTTTACCGAACAGGCGATTGCCGCTCTCGAAAAGATGCTCGCCGATACGAACGGAACGCCTTATATGCGCGGGCGTGCGCACATGCGACTCGCTTCGCTCTACTTTAAAACGGAAAACTATTCGAAGGCGCGCGAACATTACAAGGCAAAAGAAATTGTGGAACTGCCGATGAACGATCAGTATTCCGCAGCCCTGCATGCCGCAGAATGCCTTGCGCTGACCGAAGCCTATGCGCCAGCCGCCGAAGAATATCTGGTGATGATCAAAAATAAAGACTTCGAAAAGCATTTGCCCGATATGCAGGTGCGCCGCGCGGAACTCTTGCTTTTGGCGTCGAACTGGACGGACGGAGAAAAACTTTTGCACTATGTGACCGATGAATATGAAAAAACGGAATACGCTTCCCGTGGATTCTTTGACCTCGGCGAATTTTACCAGACCGAAAAGCGCGACTACGAACAGGCTTTGGCCTATTACGATTCGAGCTTTATGGCAAAGCCTGTTTCGAATTGGGGCAGAAACGCTCGGGAACGTCGCGATGCGTTAAAGCGTTTGCTCGCCCTCCGCGCCCAGGATTCTCTTGCCGATACGACTGCGCATGCGAAAAAGAAGTTCTTTGATACGGAATTCCAGATTGCAGAGCTCTTCCTCTTTAAGCTCTCGGAAATGGATAGCTCCCTGGTGCGTTTGGACCGCATTATTGAAGGCTCGGAAGATACCGCGATCGTCATGCGCGCCACTTATGCCCGAGCTTTTATCTACGACGAATTCAAACAGGATGAAGAAAAAGCGGAAGAACTTTACAAGGAAATCATCGCCAAGTATCCGAAGACGGATTACGCAAAACAGGCGCAGATAAACTTGGGCGTTCGCGTTACTGTGAAGACTCCGGAAGACGACGCACACGAGCTGTTCTTGATCGCAGAAAGCTTGCTTGTGGCCGCAAAAGAAGTCCCGCTTGACCAAATGGATTCCGTGGACTCCGCTTATGCACGCGCCTTGACCGCTTACGATACGGTTTATCAGGCTTATCCGGAAACGCAGGCTGGAATTCAAGCCTTGTACATGAAGGCGATTATCTGGGAAATGACCCCGGAAACAAAGGACAGCGCAGCATTCGCCTTTAAGAAGCTTCGCAATGAACATCGTGATACGCCGTGGGGCCGCGACGCAGAAAATCGCTTGCAGACCCGCGCTTCGATTACCGATGAATCCTTGGCCCGCTTGCGCAAACGTGTGGACCAGAATACAGCTTACGTCGAAAAGCTTTCGAAGCAATACTACGAAGGTCTCGCCGAGGCTGAAAACAAAAAGAAAGGTCCGGACATTCAAGTCGAAGAAAACGAAGAACTCGAAAACTCTTATAACAGCATGTACGATTTTGAGTAAGTTTTTGACATAAATTGTCAAAAAATGAATCTATAATTGTGTACATGAAAACTGCACAAAAGAACACTTATTTTAATAATCGCCTTGTAGCCGCATTTTCCCGTTATACGCTTAGCGGCTTTGAATCTTTTCGCCATCGCATTGCCGACCAGCTTGCGTTGCAAGGCTACGAGCTTTCGGAAGAGGATGATGAAACTCTTCTGAGCTATTACCGTCACGGTGAAAACGAAACATACGTCCTCGCCGCGTTCGGTTACGAGAATTGAGAAAAGGAATTAAATGGCTTTGTATTCCACAAAACGAAGCTTATCGTAAAAGTCCGGCAGAACGCCGACCCATTTGAGCCATGGATAGTTCCCGGATTCCTTTTCGAGAATCTTGTCTTCGTCGGCTTCCGGGCCGATTTCCATCAGGATGATTCCGCCCGGATTCAAATGGTCTTTGGACTGTTCCAAAAGCTTGCGGACGAGAGTTAAACCGTCTGGGCCGCCGAACAGTGCGAGCGACGGATCGTAATCGCGGACTTCCGGCTGGAGCTTTTCTTTTTCGGCATCGGGAATGTACGGCGGGTTGCTGACGATTGCGTCAAACTTTTCGCCTTCCGGGAGAGCGTTCAAAAGATCGCCTTGGAAAAATTCCACGGTGGCTACGTTTGCAGTCGCATTTTCCTTGGCAAGTTCCAGCGCGTCTTTGGAAATGTCAGTAGCGACAACGCTTGCGCCTTTGATTTCCTTGGCGGCGGCAATGGCGATGGCGCCTGTGCCTGTGCCGATGTCGGCAATGCGGTACCTGTCTTTACCGGTCAAACGTTCCTTTAAGAAGTCGATCAGCGATTCCGTTTCGGGACGCGGAATAAGCGCTCTGCGGTCGCAGTGAATTTCATTTCCGCGGAAGCTTGTGCTGCCTACAATGTGCTGGAGCGGTTCACGCTTTGCACGGCGGGCGACGAGTGGACGCAGAACTTCGAGTTCGCTTTCGGAAAGCGGTTTGTCGAAGTTCAGATAAAGCTCCATGCGCTTCATCTTTAAGCCGTGCGCAAGGATGTACTGCGCATCGAGACGCGGGTTGGGCACGCCCTTGTGCTGAAAGAACGTCGTCGTCTTGTTTAATATTTCAAGGACGGTGTTCATGCGAGCTTTCCAAGAACTTCCTGGGCGTGAGCCATCTGCAGGGCGTCGACAAGTTCCTGAATGTCTCCCGTCATCACGTTGTCGAGCTTATAAAGGGTGAGGTTCACACGGTGATCGGTCACACGGTTCTGAGGGAAATTGTACGTGCGGATTTTAGCGGAACGGTCGCCGGTACCGACGAGAGCTTTACGGCTTGCGGCTTCGGCCTGCTCTTTTTTGGCAATGACCGCATCCAAGATTTTGGAACGGAGCATTTCCATAGCGTGCAAACGGTTCTGCAACTGCGAACGTTCCGTTTGGCAGCTCACCACGACGCCTGTCGGAATGTGGGTGAGTCGAACAGCGGAGTCGGTTTTGTTGATGTACTGACCGCCAGCGCCCGAAGAACGGTACGTGTCCATGTGGATGTCGGCTTCGCGGATTTCCACATCGACTTCTTCTGCTTCCGGGAGAATGGCGACGGTTGCCGCGGACGTATGAACGCGGCCCTGCGTTTCGGTATCCGGAACGCGCTGCACGCGGTGCACGCCGCTTTCAAACTTGAGCGTGCCGTAGACGCTGTCGCCTTCGATAAAGACTCGGATTTCCTTGTATCCGCCGACGGTTCCTTCAGAAGCATCTTGTACGGTCATCTTCCATCCCATCCGATCGCAGTAACCGCGGTACATGCGGAAGAGGTCTCCTGCAAACAGGGCGGATTCGTCGCCGCCGGTACCTGCGCGAATTTCGAGAGTCGCATTGCGGAAGTCCCAAGGTTCTTTCGGGACCATCAAAATCTGAAGCTCGTTTTCAAGCTCTTCGATTCGCTTTTCAATCGGCGGAATTTCTTCCTTGGCGGCTTCGGAAAGTTCCGGATCGTTTCCGGCAAGGACCTGCTTCCATTCCTGCAGATCGCTCGAAAGCTGGACGAATTCCTTCGCCTTGAGGCAGCTCTTTTCGAGACCTTTGTACTGCTTTTGGAGCTTGGTGTATTTAGCTTGATCGGCAATCACGTCCGGAGAGGCGAGTTCCGATTCGAGTTCTTCGTATTTTTCGATGACTTTTTGTGCGGCGTCTAACATTGCCCCAAATTTAGAAAATTTGAGAATTAGAGTTGTTCAAGAAATTCAATTCGCTTTTCAATGGGCGGATGTGTGCTGGTAAAGAAGTTGAAAAAACTTGCGTCTTCTGAAGAGTCGATAAAAAGTTGCGATACGGCGGAGTCTTTAATGCCCGGAATATCGGAATTTCCGGAAATTTTCCGCAGGGCTCTGGCGAGAGCCCAAGGCTTGTGCGTGATTTCGGCACTGCCGGCGTCCGCCAAATATTCCCGCTTCCGGCTGACCGCAAAACGGATGAAGAACGAGAGCAGATAGGCGAAGTAGCAAAGGATCATTAAAACAAAGCAAAGAAGCAATAGGGAACCTGCTCCCTTTCCCCTTTTACGGGAAGAACTTCCGGCGCTTGCAATGCCTGAACGGATCAGGTAATAAAAAAGCTGGGCGAGCAACAAAAAGATGCCGACAAAGACAATTGAAACGATCATGACGCGGGCATCGTTGTTTCGAATGTGTGAAAGTTCGTGTGCGATGACGCTTTCGAGTTCTTCGTCGTCGAGGTTGTCGATAATGCCCTGGGTGAGCGCAATTGTATAAGTGCTTTCGTTGATGCCGCTTGCGTAGGCGTTCATCGTGGGAACGTCGATGATTTGAACCTTGGGCATGCTCGTGCCCGTGGCGACACAGAGGTTTTCAATCAGGTTATATACGCGCTTGTTTTCTTTGCGTTCAATGCTGCGGGCGCCTGTAGAATAGCTGATGATCGAGACGTTGTAGAAGTACGCGATGAGAAACCAGGCGAGAATGCACAGGAATGCGATTGGGCCTACCTTGGTAAAATATTCAAAAGCGTGTGCTTTCCATGGGATGGCGACCAGACTGTTCAACTGTTCGCTGAATGCCCAGACGTAGCATACCGCATAAATTAACCCGAGGACGATGGCCGGAAAAGATAAAAGCATAATCACGCAACTGCGATTGTTACGCGTGATCTGCTTTTGCAATCCAACATATTCTTTCGCCATAAAGCTCGGTTAGAACTGGACTTTTGGAGCTTCTTCAAGCGATGCGCGGGATTCACCCACGTCGAACATAGGTTCCTTGTGGAAGCCGAAGGCGCTAGCAAAGATGTTTGCCGGGAAGGTTTGAACCTGGTTGTTGTATTCCTTGGTAGCGGAATTGAAGAAGCGACGGCTTGCGGCGAGCTTGTTTTCGATGTCCGCGATTTCTTCTTGGAGCTGAATGAAGTTCTGGTTTGCCTTCAGATCCGGATAGGCTTCGAGGGTCACCTTCAATCCGTTCAAGGCGGAGGTGAGTTTGCTTTCGGCGGCGATCTTCTCGTCGACCGTGTTTGCGGTCATGGCACCGGCACGGGCTTTTGTCACCGCCTCTAAGGTTTCGCTTTCGTGCTTGACGTAGCCTTTGACGCATTCGACGAGTTGCGGAATCAGGTCGTGGCGCTGTTTTAAATGCACATCGATATCGGCGAAGGCGTTTTCGCGGTTATTGCGCAAGCGGACGAGCGAATTGTAAATGCTGATGATGGCGATGACGATAATGACGATCGCGACGAGAATAACGAGCCCAAAACTCATAAAAACCTCTCTAAAAAGTTCGTTGTTGAACTGATTTTAATTCTGAAAGTAATATATAACATTTCGTTGTCAAAATAAACCTTAATTTATTTGTGATGGTAATCGTATTTTTGGCAGTATTGGGAGTTATCTTCGCCTTTCTCGTGTGGGGATGGGATGAAATCGTCTTGCGAGATGAGCAAGGACGTCTTTTGAGCTGTAAAGTGCAGCTGGATCGTGCCGATGAAGGCGCGTTAATCGGCCTTGCCTATGGGACTTATACGTTTGAAGTCTGGCATCGGGGCCTTTTCTGCTTAAAGCCTCGCCTGGTGCGGAAAATCAAGCTTGTTCATAATAAGGTTACCGAAAATGAGTGGAATTATGCGGTAAAGTTGGATGCGGAAGCAAAGTTTTTGCGTTCGATGCCGGATGATGCGGAAAAACGGCATCGCAATGCGGAATTCTTGACGGATTCGATTTTGTTTCGGGCTTCGAAAGGAACTTATTTTAAAATTCTGAATAACGTCTACTTGCTGCGAAACAGCCTGAACGATACGACGCATATTGACTCAGTGCTCATTCACCCGACCGGTCTTTACCTGTTTGAAAATGTGCAGAAAACCGGCTGGATTTACGGAGATGCCAATTCCAAATCCTGGCATGCGACGAAAATGAAGGAAAACGTGAACCGGGAATCGAACTTTGAAAATCCGATGGCACGCAGTGTAAGAAATGAAGAGGCTTTGCGGCGTATGTTCGAGGGCGTGGACTTTTCTTCGATTCCGTGCTTTTCGTATATCGTCTTTGACGATAAGGCGGTGTTGAAAGAAATTCCTGAAAGTACGGTGAACCGCAAATTCGTCTTAAGATCCCAGCTGTTGCAGAGCTTGTTGCGGACGTTTAGTTTGGCGACCCCGGTCTTTTCGGAAAATGAAATCGGCGAGTTCGCAAAAGAACTCGCCGCATTGTCCGATCAATTTTCGGATTACTAAACGTTAAATCTTGAAGTCAAGTCCGACAGCGATGTTGTGACTTGTTCTATCATACGTTTTCGTGATGCCAGTGGCTTCCTTTTTCTTGTAATCTTCGTAGATCGTTTCCATGTAACCGATTTGGGCTTGGAATTTTGGAGTAAAACGGAATGCGAGGCCTCCGCCGATCGACCAGGAATCAGTCACGAAGCTCAGGTCGTTTATATATTCATCGGTGATTCCGTAGAGTGTCCGTTGGAGTCCGAGGGAAACCGTGAGCTGTTCCACGATGTCGGCTTCGATGCCGAAGACGAATTCATTTTCGTCACCGTCCAAATCGTCCTGCTTGTCGTTGGGATAGCTGGCGAACGTGTCGAAGTAATGATGGTATCCGATGCCCGTGCGGAGCCAGTCGAGCCATGCGTAGCTGACGCCGACAGAAAGGATGGCCGGAAGGTCGTTGTCCGTTTTTGCGCCGTCTGTAAATTGAGGCATTGTGGCGGCGACTGTCGCATCGATTTCTTCGGTGTCGGTTTCCATTTCAATGGAAGTGTTGTGCTCGTACTTGATGCCTGCGGAAAGTTTTTTGTAGTGGAAACCGAGGCTTGCGATGGGAGTAATGCCCCAACCGGTCTGTTCGCAATCGAGAAGCGTTTTGGTGAACAGGGCGTTCAGCGTTTCGTTGTCGATCGAGGACTTCATGGTTCCTTCGTATGCATTGTCGGCGTAGTTGAAACGGGCGCCGAGGAATGCGGAGAACATATCGAAGAAGCGGTAACTGGCACCGAGTTGCCAAGCGTAAACGTATTGCTTGCCGGTAAATTTTGCGCTAAAAAGATCGGTCGGGTTTGAAATCCCTGCAGCCGCGGCGAGCTTTGCAAGAGCCGGATTAGCGCTGGACTGGGCTGTAATCATCGCGGAAATGAGCTGGTCGATCATCGGGAGACCGTCATAGAATTTGGCTTCTCCACCGCCTCCGATTAAAAAGAAACCGCCGGACACGGCAAAGTTTCCGCGGTGCCAGTTCAAGAGAATGCTAGGCATCACCGGAACAAAAGATTCCCCTTCATAATCGCCAAGAAGGTCGGTTTCGATTTCTCGGGTCTGCCAAACGGTTTGGCTGTTGACCGAAACGAAAAGTCCGTCGTCTGCGAAAGCTGTTCCCGCCGGGTTGTAATAAACGGCGGAGTTAGAAATGGAGGCGTCCTGGGCAAAGTTTCGAACGAAGTCCGTGGACTGGTTTGTGTTGTGCATAATGCCGCCGGCAAAGGCAGCGGTTGCAAACAGCGGAAGAAGTTTGGTGATATGCATTGGATTTCTCATAGTGCCGCGCAAACTAGTTAAATAAGCGTTTTGTTACAAGATTGATGGGAATCTGCAAGTAATTCATTACATATAAATGAATTGCTGTTCATTTACGAAATTGGTTGATTAGTTGAATGAAGATTCATTAAATGACAGGTTCTTAAGAAATTAGCCGGATTTGCTAACTTTTGGAATATGAATACGGATTTTGAATTTTTGGCTCGCGTCGAGCGTCTTCTGGGCGCCTCTGCTTTGCAGGAGGTGACTCAAAAACGTGTCATTGTTTTTGGCGTGGGCGGTGTCGGTTCGTGGTGCGTCGAAAGCCTTGTGCGGTCAGGAATTCAAAAAATAACGATTGTGGATAGTGACTGTGTTTGCGTTTCCAATCTGAACCGTCAGTTGATGGCGACGACACGGACCGTGGGGCTTGCGAAGGTCGATGTACTGAAAGAACGTTTGTTGCAAATCAATCCGTCTGCGGAAATCGATGCGCGGAAGGCGGTTTATTCTGCGGAGACGGCGGAAAGCTTTAAGCTTGATGAATACGATTACATCATCGACGCCATTGATTCTTTAAAGGATAAGGCGCACCTGATTTTGACTGCCTGTAAGACAAAGGCGAAGTTCTTTTCTTCGATGGGTGCCGCCTTAAAACTCGACCCGACAAAAATCCAAGTCGCAGAATTTTGGAAGGTGCAGGGCTGCCCGCTTGCGCGGGCGCTGCGGACCAAGTTCCGCTCTATGCATATTTTGCCGGCGAAAAAATTCAAGTGCGTTTTCAGTGAAGAACTTTTGCAAAACCAGGGCGGTACAGACGAAAGCGATCCGCGAAAGGCACAGATCAACGGGGCGCTTTCCCACATCACCGCAATTTACGGTTTCACCATCGCGGGGCTTGTCATACAAGACATCGTCAGTCAAACGAAATAGCTGAAACGAAAATAGAAAGAATCAAAAAAAAACTCCCGATTTTCTCGGGAGCTTTTTTAATTATTAGGGGAAAGAAGTCTTTAGAGCCCCAGAGCCTTGTCCATGCCGTCGATCAGCTTTCCATCGCGGATGACTTCGAAGCCACCGGTGTAGCCCCAATGCTGCCACGGAACCTGAAGGGAATCGCAGGATTCGCGGACAGCGGTAAGGTAGTTCAAACGGTCTTCTGCCGTGGAAGCGACGTTGTAAGCGCCGAATTCGTTGATGATGATCGGAACCTGATTTTCAACAGCCCACTTCTTGGCGGTGTAGATTTGGTTCAGGATGTAGCCCTTGCTACCGGTCTTGTAATAGTTCTTGACTGCGGATTTGATCCAGCTAGCCGTCGAAGCGTTCACGCCGAAATCCGAAGAGTAGACGGACCACTTGGTGGTGTCGTACGGGAACGGAAGGTTCTTGATGGAAGAGGCTTCCGTCCAAGAGGCGCCCTGGTGCGTAAAGATGTACGGCTCGTAAGAGTGTACCGCGTAGATGATGTTGTCATCGGTGAACGGAGTACGCTTGGCGAGGAGAGCGATGGAGTACCACTGGGCGTCACCGAAGATAATCGTGTGCTTGGTATCGACCGTGCGGATGGAATCGATCATACCCTGAGCGGCAATCGTCCAGTTCGCCTGGGTCACCTTACCGTCCTTCATATCCGGTTCGTTCAAAAGTTCGAAGAAGAGGTCTTCGCGTTCGTTCGAAGCGTAGTGAGCAGCGACAGCTTTCCAAACGTTTGCCATCATGGCGAGGTACTTTGCGTCGGTGGACGTTGTTACGTTGTAGCTGTTGTCGTATTCGTGGTAGTCGATTGTGAGCGACATGCCGTAGCGCTTCGTCCAGTTCACGAAGGAGTCGAGTACGATGTAGATAGAATCGTTCATCTGGAGCTTCACGGTGCCGGTCGTGTCGGCGAGATATTCGGCGCGGTTGTCTACGTAAAGGTCCAAGTCGATCGGAAGGCGAAGAGCCTTGAAACCGTTTTCGGAAAGGATCTTAACATCATTTTCGCCGAGTTCAAATTTACCGGTGAACTTGCCGTCCGCTTCTTCGAGCCAGTTGGTAAAGTTCACGCCCTTGTCCAAATACTTCATCGCCTTTTCTTGGAGCGGAGTGCTGATGGTGATATCGCCGATGTTCGGACTAATCACTTGCGGTGCGTGAATCGTCATGTCGGCGGTCTTCGGCGGAAGATCTTCTTCCATGATGAAGTAAACGTCGTCAATCATCACGGAATCCACTTTGCCGTTGCCCTTAACCTGGAAGCTGATGTTGGTGACATGTGCCGGATCGAATGCGACTGCTTCGCCCCAACCGCCTTGGACGAGGTTGTTGAAGTCGATCGTGACGGTTGTCCAAGTGTCGGATTTTTTCACGGCGGAAAGATGCACGTCGTAGTCGATGACATCGGAAGTTTCTACGTGAATGTAGTGAGCGGCACCTTTATACGAATAGCGAATGCCAGCATACTTGCTGACGTCGACCGTGCTCGGGACTTCAAAGCCCCAGCCGACATACGGATCGTAAGCGTAATCGCCCTTGTCCAAAGTGAATTCCACCTTGAACGCATAAGAAGAACCGTTGTCCGTCGGGGATGCAATCGGATTGCCGCTTTCGTCAACAGGAGTCGTGATGACCGAGGCGGCTTTGTTGTCGTTGTCGTTATAGGTGTACCAGCCGGAACCGATAGAAGTTCCACCGTCGCCGTCTTCCATGTCATCTAATAAAAGTCCGTTTGTTGGAGCGGCAATGCTCGAACTTGAAGCGGTTGTAGAGTCGGAAGAGGAACTTTCCGGATCGTTTTTGTCCGCTACGGAAGAGGAGCTTTCTTCGACTGCAGAGGAAACAAGAGGCGCGTCTTCTTCCGGCGCGCTGGATTTATCGTCGGAGCAGGCGCTTGTCCACAGGGCAAATGCGGATGCTGCAGAGATGAGTGCTAGGTTACGAAAGCGCATAAAGTCTCCTATTAAAAAGGTTTAAATTAAAGATATAGAAAAACGGAGAAAGAGGACGAATTTGAATACTGATTTTTAAATGTTTTCTGTATCAACCGTGTTAGATTTAGATAGAAGGGAAAATTTGGAAAATGGGGAAGAATTGCCTTGGGCAAAAAGGCTCAGTATAAACGGCAAACCAACTTACGCTCGCATCCTTATCCGCCGCCAAGAAAACCTCTAACCCCTAGATCCTAATCCCTAAATCCTAATCATGAAAATTGAACACAAGCAAATTGAAATCCGCGACCTTGTGGAAGGTTACTGCAACGATGACGAAACGGGGCGCGTTGTCGCCTTTGGTGGCAAGCTCGACATTCGCCCGGCAATTGATACAAACTGTCAAATGTTATGCAGGGATTGCAATCGGAGAAAGAGCGACAAGTAGAGCAGAAGTTCCGCTACAGATATACTTAGTACCGAATTATTTTGGAAGGTTTCCTATTTAGAAATCTTCCAGACGCATTTCTGTTATGTGTTTTTACCGAGATATTATTTTGCTTATGATGGATTGGTTTAATTGCCGTGACATTCGATGGCGAATTGACGGAAAAGTCCCCCATAAAAAAGGCGTATGGGACGATGTAAGGTGATGAACAATCTAAAAAAATGGATGCGGAATAGTTGTTAGCAGAAATAGTGTCGCCTTTATTTGTGTTAAAAGTCAAAGGGATGTAGACGAAGTTGGAATCAAATGCGGTTTTCATAGAATTGTCTGTAGAACTAATCGTTACTTGCCTAAGCTTTATAAGTTTTGCAGCAATTTTGGTGGAATCTGCAAAAAGAATCGGAATTATCCCGTCAACAAAAAAGGTGTCGGAACCAACATAGTCTACAATGCCTTCTAAATCTATGGTATTTCGATCCCAATTTATGATATAGGGCTTGTTGGGGATGTATTTGGTCGTTTGCATTCCGTGGTATTCGAGTTCAGGACAGCGTATTTGTGAATCCGCAGCTGATGAAGAACTTTTTTCTACAGAACTTGAGCTTGCCGCATCTTGAGCGAAACAAACTGAAGATATAAAGAGTAATGCAAGAAAAAAACGCTTCATAAATTCAATATAGATATTAAATGTTGAAGTGATGAACGATCGTCGTGCAAAAACTTATGAGGCTGCGGGAACTTTATTGCATGAATCTATGCACTATATATATAGCTTATATGACGAGTATGGAAATGTTGAGTTAAATCCGTTGGAAGATAGGGCTGAATTAACAGGTTTCTTGTCATTGGATGAAAGTGTAATTCCTCTGTCGGACTGGTATTTCCAAAGAGGCTTCACATTTGAAAGAAATCGCCGTTATCTGTTCAAATTGCATAATTTGGGCGGTCGACCTTATCGGATAAACGCATAGGTTGATGGTCAAGTTTTGGATGTTGCGAGTAATACCCCCAAAACAACATTGTCGTGGGTCGTCAGCTTTTATTGATTTCTAAATTTATGCCAAAAAAATTACCGATTGAGGTTATTATATCATGTTTCGTGAAGTAAAGAAAGAAGAGACCTTCCCGCAGATTGAAGAGCGCGTGCTCGCCCTGTGGGATAAGGATGAATCGTTCAAGAAGTCGCTGGACTCCCGTCCGGAAACCGAACCGTACACTTTCTACGATGGCCCTCCGTTTGCAACGGGCCTTCCGCACTACGGTCACTTGCTTGCCGGTACCATCAAGGATATC
>NZ_JALFIA010000022.1:0-31350 GCF_022776125.1 Hallerella sp.
CAAGGTTGGCAAGGTGAACGTGGACGAACAGGAAGAACTCGCCGCCCAGTTCCGCGTATCGAGCATTCCGACTCTGGTCGTGATCAAGGACGGCAAGGTCACGAACAGCTCTGTCGGTGTGCAGCCTAAGGCTCAGATTCTCGCCATGATCTAATTCGAATTCATTCTCCAAAGCAACGCACCTTTTTTGTATATATTGCAAAGAAGGTGTTTGTTTATGAATACAGCTCCAGTCCGTTTAATTGTGGATAGGCTCCCGTTTTGGAGCAAACTTTCGGCTAGTGAAAAGACGGTGGTTTCGGAACGTTCCGTAATCAAGTATTTTGCAAAAGGCGATCTCGTGAGCAGCAACGGTTCCGCGTGTCTCGGCATTGTTTTTATTTTGGACGGCGAAATCCGTGTAAGCATGACTTCGGAAGATGCACGCGAAATTACGCTGTACCGCGCTGAAAAGGACGAGCTTTGCGTTTCCACGGCGTCTTGCGTGATTCACCAGCTGACCTTTGAAACGGAAGTCTCGGCGGTCAAGGATACGACGGTGCTCGTCGTTCCCGCTTCCATCTGTGGACAGCTGATGGAGTCGAACATCCACGTGAAGGCTCTGGTCTTTGAAAAAGAAACGGAACGTTTTTCGCAAACACTCTGGGCTTTGCAGATGATGCTTTTCAAAAAGTTCGATCAGCGCCTGGCTTCTTACTTTGTGGCCGCCTATGAAAAGAGTGGAAAGCTTGAAATTCAAAAGACGCAAGAAGAAATCGCTCGCGATGTAAATTCTGCCCGAGAGGTTGTCGCTCGCATGCTCCGAGAATTTTCCGCGAAGGGCCTTGTAAACGTAAAACGAGGTGCGATTCATTTCCTCGATATAGAAGGCCTAAAAAAGATAGGATCGTCTCCTCGCTCCTCGTTATGACACAGCGGACTGTCAATGCGAGACGCCCAAAATGTCATTGCGAGCGAAGCCATCAGCAGCTAGCCACGATCTGGTTTTCGATAAGGGTGAAACTAAGCGACTCGTTTGCCCAGACGACGCAGTTCTTGATGTTCACGAATCTGAGCGAGCAGTTGTCGCCGAGATCCACGTTCGGTCCTATGGTGCAGTTTTCGAGCTTCACGTTTTTGCCGATGTGGCAGGGCGGAATAATCTTGGTGCCGGGGAAGTGGAAGTTCGCGCTGTTGTCGTTCTTGCTCAGCATAATCGAATTCGTATCGATCAGCGTTTCCGGGAGTCCGCAGTCGAGCCAGCGTTCCACTGGAGCAGTTTTGAATTTGCAACCGGCTTCGATCATCATCTGCAGGGCGTCGGTCAGCTGGATTTCGCCGTTCGAGCGAATGTCTTTTGAAATCATTTTGCGAAGTGCCTTGCGGAGTTCGGCGGTATCCTTGATGTAATAGATACCGACGATGGCTTCGTCGCTTACGTAAGTTTGCGGCTTTTCGACGAGTTCAGTGATTTCGCCCTTTTCGTTCGTAACGGCGACGCCAAAGCGGCGAGGATCCGAAACTTTGTACGTGTAAAGGACATTGTCTTCGGCGAATTCAAGCTGGGCAAGGTCCGCTTCAAAGAGCGTGTCTCCGAGAATGATCAGCAACGGTTCTCCGTCGTTCACATAGGGGAGTCCGCGGGCGATCGCTTCGCCAAGGCCCTGCGGGTTCATTTGCAACACGACACGCGTGTTTCCCCATTCCGGTTTCTTTTCCAGATATTCTTGGATCTTTTCCGCCTTGTATCCGGCAATAAAGATGGTTTCTTTGGGGGTAAGACGATTGGCGTCTTCCACAATCCAATCGATAATCGTTTTACCGCCCACAGGTAACAGGCACTTGGGCAATTCGTTGGTGTAAGGGCGCAGTCTAACGCCTTTACCGGCAATGGGTAGAATAATCTTCATGGATTTTTCTTCAAAATTAGGAAAAACTTACAAATTAAAAGATAACTTTTTCGTAACGATTTGTAAATGTAAATAAAAGGGATTTGTACACCCATAGTGATATCCCACACTCGGAATATGGGGCAAATATTCTTATTTATTAAACAAATAGGGAAAACCGCATGGGAATAAGGGTATCCTGCAAAAAAAGAAGGCTCGCCAATCGGCGAGCCTTCGCTCATTTCAAACTCTAACTTTTGAAATTAGAAGCTGAATACGGTTTCGAGGCCGAAGCGCAGAGCGGTGTCGTCTTCGTTGTCCTGCATTGCGATGTCAACCATACCGAACGCTGTGATTTCGAGGTTTTCGACCGGGCTGATGTAGAAGCGGCCACCGACATCGAGAGTCGCTTCATCTTCTTTGTCGTCGTCGAGGGTATGCGTGTGATATTCAACCGGGATACCGATCTTGATGAATTCAGCAAATTTGAATGCCGGTTCGCCATAGAGGAAAAAATATTCCTGGAAGTCCTTTTCTGCTTCGATGTGGCCGTCTTCAGCTTCGTCGATGAAGGCATAGAAGGCGGTGGTCTTGATATTGAACATGCCAATTTCGAAGGTCGGTTCGGCCAAGATCGTGTGAGCAGTGGAGGTCATGTCCACATTCTTCTTAACGTCGCCGTCGTCGGCGAGGTAGTCGGCATGGAAGCCGTAAACAGCGCGGAAGCCGAAGCCGCCGATGTTCAAGCCGGCGTCAACACCAGCGTGGAGTTCGTTGTGCTGAGTGGACTGGAAGCTCTTATAGTTGACATACGGACGGAGGTGCTGACCGGCGTAGTCGAATTCGTAAGCTGCGTGAACGCTGTAGTTTTTGCCTTCGCCGTTAGCGCAGAGAGGGTTTTCTTTCTCGCCGTCATCGGCGCAGATGGAGTAGGTGTCATTATCGCCTCGACCGAAGCCCAAACCGAGTTGGAGACCAGCAAGGTCAACTTCGAGACCGCGAATGTCACGTTCGGTCATGCCAGCGGCGTCATCAGTCGGATCATCATAACCGTAGTAAGCCTGGAATGCACCTTCCGAGAAGGTGAGGTCTCCAAGCTTCACCGCGAAGAAGTTGGCTGGCTTGTACTGGATGAATGCGCCATTGTAGATGGAAGCCGGAGAGGTGGTTTCACCGTCCGCTTCAAGACCCACAAATGCAGACCACTTTTCGTTGAACTGAACGTCGACGTTCAGATCGAAGGTAGAAGCATAGGAATGTTCGAGGTCGTCGTCATTGATGACGTCGCCCGTGTAAATATCAAATTCAGCCATGCCGGAGAACTTCACTTCCATCTTTGCTTTGGAAGTGCCTTCGTTCATGCTAGCCTTGAGAATGTCGAGAGCGCTGCCGGCAGCGGCAGAAACTTCGCCCTTTTCTTCAGACTTGTTATCGGCTTTCTTGGCTTCTTCGGCCTTCTTGGCTTCTTCAGTCTTCTTGGCTTCTTCGGCCTTCTTGGCTTCTTCGGCCTTCTTGGCTTCTTCGGCCTTCTTGGCTTCTTCGGCCTTCTTGGCTTCTTCGGCCTTCATGGCTTCTTCGGCCTTCTTGGCTTCTTCGGCCTTCTTGGCTTCTTCGGCCTTCTTGGCTTCTTCAGCCTTCATGGCTTCTTCGGCCTTCTTGGCTTCTTCGGCCTTCTTGGCTTCTTCGGCCTTCTTGGCTTCTTCGGCCTTCTTGGCTTCTTCGGCCTTCATGGCTTCTTCAGCCTTCTTGGCTTCTTCGGCGGCCTTCACGGAATCCGCAACCGGAGCGGCAGCTTCTGCCTTCGGGGCTTCTGCGGTCTGTTCTGTTGCAGGGGCAGCAACCGGAGCAGCTTGAGCAAAGGCGCCGGCGGCAACGAGGCCGAGGACCAATGCGGATGTATAAATTTTGTTCATTCTAAACTCCTATGGTAGCTAAGGTTTATGATTTATTGTATGTTGCGATGAAATGTAGTATTTTCACAAAAAGTTTTACGGTCTAAATCAAGTTTCTTCCATTTTACTTGCGTTTTTGTAATTTAAAGCGTATTTAAGATGGGTATCCGCAATGATAGCCGGGAGTTTATATTTATGGGCATGAATACTTTCCTTGAATTAGCTCAGAAGCGATACAGTTGCCGCATTTTTATTGAAAAAACGGTTGAAGCCGAAAAATTACAGCTGGTTTTGGAAGCAGGCCGCATTGCGCCGACAGCGACCAACGCTCAGCCGGTCCGAGTCTTCGTTCTCAAGTCCGAGTCCGCCCTCTCGAAGATCCGCAAAGCAACCCCAATGGCTTACAATGCTCCGGTCGTCCTCATGGTCTGCTACGACTCGTCGATCAGCTACAGAGCAAGCAAGTACAACGATCCGCACGACAGCGGCTACGAAGATGGCAGCATCGTGACGACACACATGATGCTCGAAGCCAAAGACCTGGGACTTGATACGCTTTGGGCCCGCGGTTTTAACGCTCAAGACATCGAAAAGGCATTCGACCTTCCTCCGCAGATGAAGCTCGTTTGCCTGTTGGACGTCGGATACGCAGATCCGGAACGTGGCAATCCTAGCCCGCGTCACAGCCAGCGCATTCCGATGGAGGAATTCTCGCAGGAACTTTGATGCCGTTGAATCCAAGCCTAATGAAAGACGTCGAAAAACATCCGCTCAAACCTTTTTTGCCGAAGAATGCCAAGCTTTTGATGCTTGGCAGTTTTCCGCCTCCGCAAAAACGTTGGTGCATGCACTTTTACTATCCGAATTTCATCAACGATATGTGGCGCATTTTGGGGAAGGTTTTTTTTGATGACAGGGATTACTTTGTACTTAAAGAAAAGAAGTCGTTTGACAAAGAAAAGATCATCGACTTTTTGAATACGGCAGGGATTGGAATCTATGATACCGCGATAGAAGTCAGACGCTTAAAGGGGAACGCCTCGGACGCTTTTCTCGAAGTGGTGAAGCCGACCGATGTGAAGGGAATGCTGACAAAACTTTCACAGTGTAAGGCCGTGGTGACGACAGGAACGCTCGCGACAAAGACTTTGTGCGAAATGCTTGGTGCAGAAGAACCTGATGTCGGCGGAAGAAGCCCGTTCAGGCTCGGAAATCGCGAGCTTTTTTTGTACCGCACCCCGAGTTCCAGCCGCGCGTATCCGCTTGCCTTTGAGAAGAAAGTGGAAGCCTACAGGAAGATGTTTTCTGAACTTGGAATGGGACTTTCAAAATATGAATTAACCATTCTGCAGTAAAGCTTCCTTTCTGATTCTCTGATCATTGCCCATGGTTTATTGTTTAGAATTGGAAATAGATAAACGGTGGGGAGTCTGCGCTCGAGAACTGGTAGATTACAAAGCACGCGACGACGGCAAAGGCGATCATAGCCCAAACCGGCAGGTGGCAAAAGACCATTCTGTACCAACGCTTGAAATGATTCGGTAACCAGTGAATGGCCATGCCGAGCAAGAACACAAGAATTATCGAAAGATGCGCAAAAGCCTGCTGCGGTACAATCGAAAGATCCCACGGGCTTCCGATCTGGTGAATCATATTGCGAGCGGTTTCCCAGGCGACTTCGTTTGCTTCTGCAGGGTCCAAATTGGAGCCGGCGCGGAAGAAAAGACGCGTAGATGTAATGAACACGAACGTGAGCAGTACATTCCATGCATAACGGAGCTTAGGCAAAGATCTGGTCGCGAAAAGATTGTAAATCATGTTCGCATAAATGCCAAAGAAAATCACGCCGCACCAGACAGCCGCAATGCCAAAGGCAGGTTCAAAGTGATATTTGCAAGCGATGATCGCCGCCGCGGTAATCACGAACATCAAAATGGCGCGGACTTCAATCTTTTGTTTGCTCCACTGCGTGTTTGCAATCATGCCAAGACCATTTAAGCCGCCCCAAATAATAAAGTTCCAACTCGCACCGTGCCAAAGACCGCCCATAAGCTGCGTAATCATCGCATTCATGTGCTTCGAAATCGTTTTGCGGGAATCCGGCTTAAAGTAAGCCCAAAGCCCCAAGGACAGGTACAGTACACCGAGTGCCGACGCCACCCAAACACTTCCCGACAGCATAATCGCAATCGCCGAAATTACCGCAGTCCAGAAGAACGTGCCGAATCCCGATCCGCGGTTACCGCCGAGAGGAATGTAAATGTAGTCGCGGAGCCAGCGGGAAAGCGACATGTGCCAACGGTGCCAGAATTCCGCCGGCTTGTCTGCCTTGTATGGGGAATTAAAGTTTTGCGGCAGGTGGAATCCCATAAGCAGCGCCACACCCGTCGCAATGTCCGTGTAACCGGAGAAGTCGGCGTACACCTGCAGCGAATAGGCGAAGAGCGCGAGGAAGTTTTCAAAGCCTGTAAAGAGGAGCGGTGTTTCAAAAACGCGGTCCACGAACTGGGTCGCCAAAAAATCGCTCATGATAATTTTTTTTGCAAGGCCGTTCAAAATCCAGAACATGGCCATGCCGAATTCATGATGCGAAAGGAAGAATTTGCGGTGCAACTGCGGAATGAATTTGTCGGCACGGATGATTGGGCCGGCCACAAGCTGTGGGAAGAACGTTAAGTAAAAACCAAAATCAAAAAGGTTCGTGATAGCGGGAACGCTTTTTTTGTAAACGTCCACGCAATAGCTGATCGCTTGGAACGTGAAGAACGAAATGCCCACCGGGAGAATGATCTGGTCCACGAGGGATTGCGTTTTGAAAATGGAATTGCTCGCCGCGGCAAAGAAGTTGTAAACCTTTAGGTTAATGCCGAACAGCTGATGCAAAACATCGAGAAAAAAGTAGGCGTACTTAAAGAATCCGAGCGTTAAAAGATCAATGACGACAAGCGAAACGAGAAGAGCTATCTTGCGCTTGCTCTGCTCCATTTTGTACAACAGGCGTCCGCCGAAAAAATTGACGACAACGCAAAATACAAGCAGAACGAGATAGCTTCCGCTGGTTTTATAATAGAAGAAAAGACTTGCAAAGAAAAGGAACGCATTCCGCAGCATCACCTTGCTGTGTAAAAAAGTGAACAGCGCAAAGATGACCGCGAAGAACGCCCAAAAATAGAACTGTGTAAAGATCAGCGGCTTCGACGGGTCAAATAGGAAAATGCTTTGAAGAAGGCTCGTGATATCGGTCATTTTTTTGCCTTCCGTTTAGGGGATTTTTTAGCCGGTTGAGTCGTCAGATTTTTCGCAGGCAAATTCTTCGGTATCACGGTCACCTTGGGTGCTTCCGGGCGAAGAACTTCTTGCAGGGCGTCGTAAAAGAGATCGCCTAATAGTTCATAGCCTGCATTCTTAAAATGGACGTGATCTTTTTTCGCATAATCGGCGATGTACCACTTTTCCATCGATTTGAATCCACCCATTACCCCAAACATGTCCCAGAAGCCGCCCTTGTATTTTTTGGCGAGCTGTTTGCATGCTTCGACGACGAGAAGACCGTTCAAATTCGGCTCGTTCGTCTTTGTGTAAAAGTTGTCGTTGTTTGACATAAAGAGGAATGCCGCTTTGGGAGAAACCTTTCGAATGCGGCTAATCAATGTGTCGTACCGCGCCTTGAAAAGTTCCGGGTCAAAGTTCTCGACATTTGCATCGTTCACGCCGATGGCGAAAATCACAAGGTCCGGGCGTGAAAAGAGCAGGTCGTTTTCAAAATGTTCAAGCGAAAGATACGCTTCGAGGTCTGCGCCGTTTACCCCGATCGAATTGTACGTGAGCCCAGGAACGGTATCCGAAAGCAGAATCCCGGTGAGCGTAAAGGCGGGCTGCGTCTTCAAGAAGCTCGTGTCTGCAAAGAGCGAATCCTGACCGAGGGAATCGAGCGTCGACAGTGTATCGCGCAGCTTTTTTTCGGCGAGGGAATCTTTCCAGGGGAATGTGAGAATTAAAGAATCCGCGCGGCGGGGAAGCGTGAATGTGTAGCTGTTCGACAGCGTATCGTGCTTTCCGAAGTAATGCGTGCCGTTCGAATCGAGCTGTAAAACCGGTTCAATGGAATCGTTCGAAGTTCCAAAGACGCGGACATGGGTAAAGTACCAGAATTTTTGATCCGGTATGCGGCTGTCGAGCACGATGCGCACTTCGGCGTCGGGGTCGATCGTGGTGATTTCAAAGCCCATCGCTCCGAGTTTGACTTTGCGCTCCTTGTAAACGCTGCGGAGCCATTTGAAGTGGCCCTTGCGGCGCGAGGCGTAGCTTATGGGCGTGTTGGTGCGCGCCGCCGTGTACGGAAAAACAAAACCTCTGCTGGCTGCGGGGAGTTTTAGGTTTTGAAGCAAATGGACGCGGACTCGGTTCGAAATCACATCCGCCTGAATGTGGGATCCGCCCAGATGTAAAATATTGATGTTTCCCTTTCCCGTATAAACGAGCGAGTCGAGCTTGCGCAAGAAAGGAACATAGGAAATATTCCCACCCGGGAATTCGATGTGATTCTTGGACGTGTCAATCGGCAGATTCACCGTTGGAATCGTGTCTGCAAAAAGAGACGCGCTCAGAGCGAGAAGGCAGAGAAGCGCGCGGATCATCATTCGACAGCTCCAAAGTCGTCATCTTCCGGAGCGTCTTCGATCGGCGTCAAAACGAGTGTGTCGTTCTGCTTGACCAGGGTGTCGCTTTTTTTGATGAGCGTGTCGGCTTCATTTTTAGAGCTGTCGGCAAAGGCGTGGATTTCGTTCAGCTTGCTCGAATCGATTCCGTGCTTTTCGCGGAACAGGTAATAGTCGTAGTGCAACTTGAGAGCGTTGTACAAGAGCTTGCCCATGTGAGAGGCGCCGTTCCGTGTAAAGTGAATGTAGTCCGGACCGCCGAGCTTTTGCTTGACCCACGAAATCATCGCATTGTGGCTTCCCATGACGCGGTACATGTCCCAATAGGCGCAGCCGTTTCGCAGAGCGATTTCGCGGATCTTATCGATCGTCATCGTGAGAGCGGGGAAGCTTGTCCACTTGCCGTTGATTTTTTTTGACATGTCCGCAGGGCCGATGAAGAGAATGTCGGCATCCGGTGCAACGGCCTGGAGAGCCTTGATCTGCTTTTCGAGAACGCGTTCGACCCAGTCGAGGTTCGACTTGTTGACGCTCGGTACAAGGTTTCCACCGTATTCCATGATGATGAGCTTAGCGTTCATCGCTTCGAGGGACGCGCCTAAAAGTTCACCGTTCATCTTGGTGAAGATGGTGCCCGAGCTGCCGCGCATGGCGACGTTATCAACGGCGACACCGCTTTCACCGTCTAATGAAATCGTGTACAGGTCCGCGTTCCCGCGCACGGTCAGGTTCACCGATTCCGTCACATGCTGAAGGTCCCACGTGTAAACGGAAAGCCCGGGGAACGTTTCCACGGCCGGTTCGAGCGCAAGGAACTTTTGGGAACGTTCTTTGTACTCATCGGGCAAGGAATCTTGGCGGATCGTGTCGATGACGGTTGCGGTATAGATGAGTTTGGTTTTGAGGTTTGCCTTGTTCGCGAGCAAGCGGACCTTTTGGAATTTTCCGGCGAGCGGATAACCCTTTTGATGCAAGCTCTTTTTAAAGGTGAACGTGGCGGAGCCCCGCAGTTCCGTGACCTGGGCTAGCGGGCCGTATTTGTTGTGGCGTGCGTGTTCTTCGACAGGCCCAAAAATGCGGTGACGAGAAAGGTTCCCGATGCTGTGACTGTTCAGAACGTAAGAAGGGATGTCCGCGAGGGGAGAAACCATGCCGGGACCTGAACCGCCCCAAAGAGCCTGCAAAGGTTCGCGGACAGCCGCCGTGATGCGGTCACCTTCGAGTTGCGAATCTCCGTAGTGCACAATGTGAATGACCTTGCCCGAATCCTTCGCTTCTTGGAGACGCTTAAAGAAACGGTCAAACCAGGATGGGTCGTTGGCGGGGAAGTCAAAGCGTGTCGGCCCTTGGCGGAAGAACTCTTCGTAAAAGTTCAGGGAGTCCGCGTATTTGGTGAATTCCCGTGCGCGCGTTTCGGCGAGCATTTTGCGAATCTGTTCTTCGGGGTCGATTTGGGCTGTATCCGTTTTATCCGATTGGAATTCTTGAAGGGCTTCAAGAATCGAAGGAAAGCGCAGTGTAGAGTTACCGATTTGAACGCCGTCCCTCGGAAAAACGAGAGACAGCAGACCTAGTAACAGGAAAACGGCGGCTATCGAGAGGAACGTGCGACGAGGCGACATTCGACTTTAAGCCTTGATTTGGGCGATCTCTTCGAGAGAGCCTGCGCCTGAAGTTCCTGTGGTAAGGATCTTGTATTCGAAGCCGCCAGCCGGAGCCTTGTCGCCGTCCACATAGACGACTATCTTGGCGCCCTGGGCGTTCGCCTGTTCCATCTGTTTGCCGAGCTTTGCCGGTGCGAGCGGATGGTTCACGTTGAAGCCACGGCTGCGCAGTTCACTTGCGACCTGGAAAACCTTGTCCATGTCGTTTGCGAAGCTTGCGACAAAGAAGTCAAGAGACTGCTTGGAAGACGGCAAAAGCCCGCGTTCTTCGAGGAGATTTGCAAGCACGACATCACCCATGCCGAAGCCCACGCCTGGAACCTTCTGGCCGCCGAGCTTTTCGGTGAGGCTGTCGTAACGTCCACCGCCTGCAATCGCGCGCATGGATTTGCCCTTGTCGTAAACTTCAAAGACAATGCCCGTGTAATAGGCGAGACCGCGCACAATCGAAAGGTCGAGCGCTACGGATTCTGCAACGCCAGCGGCTTCAAGAGTCTTGAACAGATGACGGATTTCGTCGAGGGCCGCCTTCGATTCTTCGCTCGAAATCTTGGATGCGACTTCGTCGATGCCCTTGGAATCCATGAAGTCGTCGAGTTTCTTCGTCTGTTCCGCAGAAAGACCTGCAGCGGCGAGTTCCGCATAAAAATCGTCCTTGCCGATCTTCAAACGGCGGTCGAGAACCGGGTAAACCTTGGAAGTGTCGGCAACGCCGATTTCAGCGAGAAAGACGTTCAAAAGTTTGCGGCTCGAAACGCCAATGCAGAAGTCGTCTGCCTTGAGACCGAAGTCCTTGAGCATGGATGCGATTGCGGAAAGAAGATCCGCTTCGGCGTAAATGCTTTCCGTTCCGATGATGTCCAGGTTCAACTGGAAGAATTCGCGGAGACGGCCCTTCTGCGCCTTTTCGTAGCGGAAGAGTCTCGGAAGGCTGAACCACTTGAACGGTTTGCGGAGGGAGTTGCCTTTTTGAATCACGAGGCGGGCGAGCGTCGGCGTCATTTCCGGACGGAGTGCAATGTGGCGGTCGCCTTTGTCCATGAAGTCGTAAAGCTGGCTTACGATTTCGTCACCGGATTTGCCGGTGTAAAGTTCGAGATGTTCGAACATCGGGCCTTCGTATTCTTCGTATCCGAAACGGAGAGCCGCCTTGCGCCAGGTGTCAAAGATGTAGTTCTGAATCCGCATGGATTCCGGATAAAAATCACGGGTTCCCTTTGGCAGGGGAGGAGTTTGCATTTTAGAGTTACTCATACGCCCGCAAAGGTAGTAAAATGGGCTCCAAAAACGCTTATAATTTTCTATCTTTTGGGTCAAATGACGGGACAATCTAAACCAGAAATTTTGCTTGTGAACGATGACGGATTTGAAAGTCCGTTTCTCGTGCACTTAGCGACAGCCCTTTCGGAACTGGCAAACGTCCATGTTGTCGCTCCGGCGACGGAACAGAGCGGTGTTTCGCATTCGTTTCAGGGCTTTCACGGTCATGAGCTGAAAAAGGTTCCTGGCGATTTTCCGTTTGAATTCCACACGCTCACAGGCACGCCTTCGGACTGTACCAAGTTCGCTCTCACGTACCTGTACCGCGATCTTCCGATCGAATGCGTCTTTTCGGGCCCGAACAAGGGCGAAAATGCGGGGGTTTCTTCCCTGTATTCGGGAACGGTCGCTGGCGCCCGTGAAGCGGCGCTCTGGGGTTTTCCGAGCCTTGCGCTTTCGCTCTGCTACGATGCGACGGAAACGATGGAAAAGGAACTGCTCCGTTTTGCCGTGGAAGTCGTGGACAAAAAGCTTTATTCCCGGATTCCGGCGCATACATTCTGGAATGTGAACTTTCCGGACGAAAATCAGTCGAAGTTCAAGGGCTTTAAGGCGGCGGGTCAGGGCATTTCCATGTTCACCGACCATTATGAACTGAAAGATGGCAGGTATTATCTTTCGGGTGCGAAGGTTCCGGAACGTTTTGCGGTGAATTCGGACGATTTGCTCCTTTCGCAGGGCTATGCGACTATCTCCCCGATGACTATCGACCAGACTCTCCAAAGCGGGCTCGTTCCAGTACAGCAGGTCGTCAACAAGTTTTTTATTCGATAAACAACTAAGGAAAATAAATGGCTGAAGATAACATCAAATTAACCCCGGGCACACATTACGAGTCCCTCATCGAACGGGATATGCAGGACTGCTATCTGCGTTACTCGATGAGCGTGATTGTGGCTCGCGCCCTCCCGGACGTGCGTGACGGTATGAAACCCGTTCACCGCCGCGTTCTGTACGCGATGCACAAGCTCGGTCTGACATCGGACAAGGCGACGATGAAGTCGGCTCGTATCGTGGGTGAAGTCATCGGTAAATACCATCCGCATGGCGATGCTGCTGCTTACGATACGCTTGTTCGTATGGCTCAGGACTTCTCGCTCCGCTATCCTCTCGTCCGCGGCCAGGGTAACTTCGGTTCCGTCGACGGCGACAGCGCAGCTGCAATGCGTTATACGGAAGCCAAGATGAGCCGTTTTGGCGAAATGATGCTCGAAGACCTCGAAAAGGAAACGGTCGATATGGGCAAGAACTACGATGAAACTCTCGATGAGCCTCTCGTACTTCCTGCTGCATTCCCGAACCTTCTCGTGAACGGTTCCTCGGGTATTGCCGTCGGTATGGCGACGAACATTCCGCCGCACAACCTGGGTGAAGTCGTTCAGGCAATCCACGCCTACTGTGCAAACAATGATATCACCGGTGAAGAACTTTTGAATTACGTGGCAGGTCCGGACTTCCCGACAGGTGGAATCATCTGCGGTAAGGCTGGCATCCGTGAAGCTTATCTCACGGGCCACGGCAAGATCCGCGTGCGTGCCCGCGTCGATATCGAAAAGGATGCGAAGGGACGTGAACGTTTGATCATCAGCGAAATCCCGTACATGGTGAACAAGGCGATGCTCGTGAAGAACATGGCCGACCTTGTCCGCGACAAGAGAATCGACGGTATCAGCGATATCCGCGATGAATCTGACCGTGACGGTATGCGTGTTGTCGTCGATATCAAGCGCGATTTCCAGGGCGATATTGTTCTGAACAATTTGTACAAGTACACGCAGCTCCAGGATACGTTCAGCATCTACAACCTGGCTCTCGTGAACCGCACGCAGCCGACGCTCCTTACTCTCAAGGACATGATCCGCCACTATGTGGATCACCGCTTGGAAGTGGTTTTGCGCCGCACCCAGTTTGAACTCCGCAAGGCTCAGGCCCGTATGCACATTTTGGAAGCGCTTCGCATCGCTTGCAACAATGTGGACGAAGTCGTCGCCATCATCCGCGGATCGAACAGCACTGACGAAGCGAAGCAGAAACTCTGCGCCCGCTTCTCGTTCGACGACATTCAGGCTCAGGCCATCGTGGATATGCAGCTCAAGCGTCTCACCGGCCTCGAAATCGAAAAACTCGAAGCCGAATACCATCAGCTTGTGGAAACGGTCAAGGACTTGGAAGACATCATCGCTCGCAAGGAGCGTCGTGTTCAGATCGTTCTCGATTCCCTCGATGCGATTTCAGCGAAGTACGGTGACAAGCGTCGTACCTCGATCGAGGCAGCCGTCGCCGATTACGATTCCGAAGATTTGATCCCGGAAGAAGAACAGGTGATTACGCTCAGCCGCGAAGGTTACATTAAGCGCCTTCCGATCGATACGTTCAAGGCTCAGAACCGCGGCGGTAAGGGCATTATCGGTGCAGGCCTCAAGGATCAGGATAACATCCAGTCGATCTTTACGTCGAGCACGCACAGCTTCCTGCTCGTGTTTACGAACAAGGGCCGGGCTTACTGGACAAAGGTTTACCATCTGCCGGAAGGTACTCGCAACGGTAAGGGCCGTCCGATTGTGAACTTTGTAAACCTCTCGAACGGCGAAAAGGTTTCGGCGATTGTGCCGGTGCGCAAGTTCGGCGGTTACAACTGCCTCATGTTCGTCACCAAGAACGGTGTCGTGAACAAGATGGACTTGAAGCTCTTTGCAAACCCGCGTCGTTCCGGTGTGAATGCGATTACTCTCGATGAAGATGACGAACTCGTAAAGGTCGTTCTCGTCGGTGTGACCGCGGAACAGATGGAAGCTGCGGCCCGTGGCGAAGAAGTCGAAGTCGAAACCGCAGAAAATGCAGAAGCTCCGGAAACGGAAGAAACAGACGTCGAAGGCTCCGACGAACCGGTCGATAGCTCGAATATGGCGAAGGACTTGATGATGATCGCGACAAAGAAGGGTCAGGCTTTGACCTTCCCGATCACCGGTCTCCGCACGATGGGACGTGGCACTCACGGTGTCCGCGGTATCCGTCTTGCCGAAGGCGATGAAGTCATTGGCATGTTCTGGCTCAAGAGCGATCGCAAGGTTTTGACCGTGAGCGAAAACGGTTATGCCAAGCGTTCCGAACCGGCTGCTTACCGTATCACGCGCCGTGGCGGTAAGGGCGTTCGCAACTTGAACATTACCGATAAGACGGGTGAAGTTGTCTATGTGGACAGCGTCGTCGACGATTACGATTTGATCATCACCAGCCGCGAAGGCCAGGTAATCCGTATCCCGGTCGACAGTATCCGTTTGACGGGTCGTGTTTCCCAGGGCGTGAAGGCGATTACGCTCGCCGAAAAGGATAAGGTCCAGGACGCAACCGCTCTGCCGAGCGATGACGATTTGGAACAGGAAAGTATCGAAGGCCAGTCCGAAGCGGCTGAAACCGAAGGTACACTCCCGGAAGAACCTTCCGAAGAATCTGAAGCTCAGGAAAACTCCGAAGCCCAGAACAATTCGGAAGACGCTCCGCAGAACTAATCCTTTTGAAAAGTTCAGGAAAAAGCTCGCTGCGATGCGGGCTTTTTTCGTTGTAGGGGAATTTTGGTTGAGAACGAAAGGCTTTGCTGCGAAAGATTTGCCGGCGTTGCAGTGAGCTGTTGTAAAATTTGACAACGGCAATTTCTGCGCAAACATCCTTTTGAAAATCGCCCAATTTATTTTATTCCAAAATGGAATCACAAAGGGGTCTTATGAAAAAGAATCTTGGTTTTGGAATGGTTGCGGGCATTGCTCTCGCCTTTGGGCTTTCAAACAGTTTCGCTGCGGATGCGTGCACAGATGCAATGGGGCATTCGGGAAACGGAACCACGGTCACGAAGAACCAAACGGGATCGATCAGCGATAGCCCTTGGGGGTATGAACTCTGGGCGGATGGCGGTTCCAATTCGATGACCTATTATCCAAATGGAACGTTTTCGGCAGAATGGTCGAATAGTAACGACTTTTTGGCACGTGTGGGTTACCGCTATGGCGATAACGGGGAGGGCGTCGATCACAAGACGAAACATTACACGGTAGATTATAAATATACGAAGAATGGACACGGTTCTTACGGCTACATCGGCGTGTACGGCTGGACGGTGAATCCAGAGGTTGAATATTATATTGTTGACGACTGGTACAGTCAGCCGAATGAAAATTATATCGGTGCAAAGTTCGGTGAAATTACGGTAGACGGTGAGACATATACGATTCACGCTTTCCTTCGCCAGCAAGAACCTTCCAAATCGGGAACGTCGACTTTTTTGCAAATCTTCAGTGTCCGTAAAACGCCACGTCAATGCGGTCACATCGATATCTCGGCGCATTTCAACAAGTGGGATGAACTCTTCACCGGTCAAAAGGCAACTTTGAAAGGCTCGAAGGGCGGTGGATCGACGACTCTCAAGTTTGGTCGCGTAACCGAAGTGATGCTCATGAATGAAGCCGGCGGAAATTCAAGCGGAACCGTGGACTATACGTATTTTAATATGAGCGATAACGGTCAAGGCTCTGTAGTTCAAGAACCGGATCCGATCACGCGCGCCCCGTTCGGCGGAACCGCAATCGCCATCCCGGGTACGATAGAGGCCGAAAACTTTGACAACGGAAACGAAGGAGATTCTTACGGTGGAACGAACACGCCAGCCGATGCCGAATACGATGCCGAATACCGCGGCTCGGATTATTCCGTAGCCATTGTGGATGGAGGAACAGGAAAGGCTGTGGGCTATACCGCCGCAGGTGAATGGCTTGAATACACCGTGAATGTTGCACAGGCGGGCGAATATAATATTCAGGCTTCGGTCTCGAACGGTTCCGGGGCTGGCAGCATAAAGCTTTCCATCGACGGAACGGAAATCGGATCGCTCCCGTTCACCGGAACTTCGAACGATTGGAACACATACGAAACCACAACAGGAAGCGCCACGCTCCAAGCAGGCGAGCATGTTCTCCGCATCACCATTGAAGATGCGAATACGAACGTGGACTATGTTTCGTTCAGCTCGGTTGGTTCAACAGCCCTTTCGGATCGCATCCATTTGAACGTCTCTTCCGCAAACTATGCCGTTTTCGACTTGCAAGGGCGCTCCCTTGGGCACGTCAAGGTTCCTGCCGGGGCTAACATTTCGGAAATCCTTTCCGCCCAGTTTAAAAACGCTGGAGTCTACATGGTGAAGCAGGGAAGTCGTCTGCAAAAGATTCGCGTTTCCCATTAAAACAAGAACCTCTCTAAAACGAAAAACGCCCGCTTTTTCCGCGAGCGTTTTTTTACCCCTCTGCCCCCCTGAAAACCCGAAGGCCTCCCAGGAACCATCCGCGGAGGCTTTCATGTAATTGACGTGAAAAGTGGACACTCAAGCAATAATTCGCAGGGAATCGAAGAACGCTGTGAAGGACCGACTGAGAACCTATGGCGTAGGGCTTCTGCCTGTGGAGCTCGTATTCATTCTTTCGAGCCTTTAGAACATTTCCGTGTGTAAAAAGGCCCCCGCTAAAGCGGGAGCCTTCTTGAATTCATGCGAACTCGCGATTATTCGATCGTGATGAGCGTAATGGTGCGCTTGCCGACCTTGATCGGCTTAGACACGTCAACACCCTTCTTGGCCTTCTTGGACGGATCGTTTGCCCAACCTTCCTTGAGCTTTTCGGAGCTCTTGTCAAGAGTCTGGACCGTAGCCTTACCCTTGAAGCCCGGAATGTTCAGGTTGAGTTCGTAATCGCTGTACGGGCTCTTGTTGATCACGAGGAGCGACTTCTTCTTGCCGTTTTCGGTGTAGTAAGTCGTGATGAGCGATTCCTTGTCACCGGTGATTTCGGTCTTGAGAAGCTTGCCGCGGAGAGCGTCGGAAGCCATCTGGAATGCCCAGTAGCTCGGACGCGGGCAGTTCATGCATTCTTCTGCAGAACGGGTCAGGTAACCGTAGTCACCGCCTTCCGGAGTGATATCGTTGTGGATATCCCAGTACTGTGCGTTGTCCACATTTTCAGTGGCGAGCATAGCGAGGTAGTCAGCAACGAACAGACCGTTTTCGAGAGCGATGGTCTGCGGACCCGGGTTGAAGTCCACGGAGTTCCATTCGGTGAGCCAGAGTTCGATCTTCTTGTCCTTCTTGAAGTGGCTTGTCCACTTGTCCACAACCTTATGGAGACGGCTGTAGATCGGAACGAGGTCCTGCGGAGCAGAGAGCATGGCGAAGTCGTTTTCTTCACCGAAGTGCTGCGGATAGTGGTGAACAATGAGACCGTCGGCAATGTCGCCGGTTTCCTTGAGTACGTTGTCGTTCCACTGGCCATCGAGCACGCCGAGGACAGCGACCTTGATCGTCGGGTCAACCTTCTTCATGGCTTCGATGAACTTACGGGCGCGCTTACCATAAATGGTACCGCCGTCCTTACCGTACTTTTCGTAATACGGGTGCCAGTTACCATAGACTTCGTTACCGATTTCCCAGTAAACGATGCCGGCCTTCTTGTCGATGTTCGTGTGCTTCACCCAAGCAGCAGCTTCTTCTTCTGTGCCAGAACCGAAGTTCACAGTGAACATGGCGTTGGAACCGGTCTTCTTGAGCCAGGCGAGGAATTCGTCGGTATCGACCATCCAGTCCTTATTGTCAAGAATTTCCTTCCAGTGGTCGTCATCAGCGCGGAGACCACCCGGGTAACGGATGATGCCGTGGTTGATGCGCTTAGCATATTCTGCAGTCTGGACCTTGAACTTCTTGTTGTCGAGCATGTCGCCGTCCCAGAGGGCTGCGTTGATGCCGAAGAGGCCGCCGGAGATGTTCGGGTTGAGCACTTCGCTCGTGCCCTTCACGTTCACCTTCACGAGAGCCGGACGTTCGGCCTGCTTCACTTCCTTCTGGTTCGTGAGCTTGATGTTATCGATTTCGAAGGAACCGTTAGAACCTTCTCCACCCGGTTTGAAGTCGAGGGAAACGACGCCCTTGAGGTCGAACTGGCCGTTTTCCTTTGCGTTAGGCGGCTGATAGTACGGGAACTTGGAGAAGTTGCGGAACGGAACGATCACCGTGGTGCGACCGCGAGGTACACCGGTGTTTGCTACGAAAAGTTCGTTGCCTGCGTCACCGATCTGGACTGTGATGGATTGCCATGCACGTTCCGAGTAAACGTCGAACATGATGCCCCAATGCTGAGTCCAGTCGCGGAGCTTTGCACCGTGGTTGGCCGGGTTCTTGGTGAAGTCGAGAACGACGTCAACCCAGTCAGACATTTCGAAGTGCTTCACGTTCAAGCTGTTGCCGTCGAGTTTCGAGGACTTGTACGGCATTTCCACTTCCACCTTGGACTTCGGGCCCTTAGACGGTTCCCACTTGTCCTGTGCAAACTTGCCTTCGAAGTCGGAAATCACGAGGTCCGGAGTCTTGTTCTTCCAGTTGTCCCACTTGATATCCGGGTCCACCCAGTCGATCGTTTCTGTGAAGGTGATTTGGTCGACGAAAATCGTCACAGGAGCCGGCTTGCCCGGTTCGCCCTGGTTTTCGCCCTTGCCCACAGAGAAGCGGATTTCCTGGATTTTATTCCACTTCACGTCCTTAGCGACTTCGGCCTGCTTGTTTGCGTCCCAAGCCTTACCCTTGTCGTTGAATTTCTTGAGAGGAATCTTCACGAGCTTCCAGTCCGTGCCGACCTTGGAGCCTTCGATCCAGTCGTTCAGGCTGATCTTCGTCTGGCTCTTGATGTCGTTGCCCTGGTTGTCGAGGATACCGACGTACACCTTTTCGCCACCGAGCTTACCCTTGATCCAGAAGTAGAGACCGCCCTTGTTGCGGACCTTGGAAAGGTCAATGAACTTGCCTTCACCGAGCGAGTAGGTCACACCGGACCAGTCGTTGTTGTCGATGTACATGGCGAGCACATTCGGGTTGCCCTGGGTCTTCGAGTCTGCTTCACGCTGAGCGGTGAGACCGCCGTAAACGTAAGAGAAGCCCTTGAGCTGGTTATCATAGAATGTTCCGCCAGAAACCGGCTTGACCTTGCCGTCAAGCTTTTCCGGGTTCTTCGGACCGTCGATCACGTCGTTGTTTTCGTCCCAGTAAACAATCTTCGGCTTTGGTTTGGCCTTCTTGTTGCCCTTGACGATTTCGATATTGTCGATTAAAACTTCGAACTCGGGGTTCACGCCCTTGTCGATCGAGAAACGGACTTCTGCGATCTTGTCCCAGTCGATGCGAGCCGGGAATTCGGACTTACGGGTGTTATCCCAGTAAAGGCCACGATCCGGGAAGTCGACGAGAGGAATGGAAACCTTCTTCCAGTCCTTCGTCACGGCGCCGCCTTGGATGTACTTGGCCATTGGGAGCGCGACTTGAGTCTTCTTGCCATCGCCCACTTCGTCGTCGAGGAGGCCGATCTTGAGCTGCTCGCCACCGTTCTTGCCCTTGATCATGAATTCGAGCTTGGAGTCAAGGATGTACTTGCTCAAGTCGAAAAATTCGTTGTAAAGGCAGATCGAAGCGCCGGAGTAATCCGTCGGGTCGAGCTTGATGTCGAGAGCTGACTTGGACTTGTAGCCACCTTCCTTCGTGACAGTCACTGTTCCGCCCTTACCACCGTAGGTGTAGTCGAAACCACCCTGGCGATACTGGTCGTCGAACATCTTATATACGACGATGCGCGGAGGTCTCTGCGCCATCGCAGCTGTCGTCGCAAGCCCCAAGAAGAGCATGGACGAAGCTTTCAAGAATTGATGCTTCATTCGGTATTCCCTCTGTTTAGTTAGGTGTTTGTCAATTCAATTAATCGATTACTTCTTCTGTTCCTTAGCTTCTTTCAACAGCTTTTCGACGAGATCCGGGCTAAAGCGGTCTTGACGCTTGCCGTTGATATAGAAGTTCGGGGTGCCCTGGACGCCTACCTTGACACCGAGCTGGAAGTCTTCATTGATACGAGCCTGTTTGGCAGAGTCGAGAGCCATGCTCTTTTCGAACTTTGCCATGTCGAGGCCGATTTCCTTTGCGACTTTCTTAAACGTTTCTGGATTGAGTTCGCGGTTCTTGTCGGCAAGCGCATAGCGGTATTCCCAGAACTTGCCCTGTTCCTGAGCGGCCATGGTGGCGGCTGCTGCACCCGGAGCGTCCTTGTGGAAGCTGAGCGGGAAGTGCTTGAATACGAACTTGATTTCGTCCTTGTGCTTATTCATCAAGTCGTGGATCGTCGGAGCGATACGGGCGCAGTACGGGCATTGGAATTCAGAAAATTCGACGATCGTGAGGAGAGGATCCTTGGTGTTGCCGAAGACCGGGCTTGTGCCGACCGGGATGTCCCATACCTTGTTATCGGCTTCCATTTCGGCCTTCATCTGTTCAATGGAAAGACCACGCTTTTCGAGACCATACTTAAGAATTTCGAATTCTTCGTGCATGGTCTTGACTTCGGCGGCAAGACTGTCGAGCTTTGTACCCTTCGAACCGTCTGTTTTGCCACTTGCCGAAGCTTCGTTGCATGCGGAAAGGGAAATAAGCAGAGCTGCACTGAGTGCCAACGAGAAAGATTTCATGAAATGATCCTTTTTAAAATTTCGTTTTTAAAATATATAAAAGGCGGTCTGTCGGTACCCGATTTTTGAATATTCGGTTGCCGAAGGAACCGTCTTAGAAAAAGAAAATTTACACAACAATCCGGATTACTTTGCACTCGCCACGTAAGCCTTGATTGCGTCGCGAATCTTCGTGAATACGAGACGGAGTTCGTCTTCATCTTCTTCGAGGAGCGTGATGCGGAAGCCTTCGAGTTCGCTGCAGAAGCTGCTGATCGGAACGACACAGACGCCGGTCGTCGCAAGCAGGTAGTACACAAAGCGGTAGTCTTCGCTCTTGACGTTTGCCGTCCACTGATTCACAAGCGACTTGATCTTCGGATCTTCGATCGGAAGGGACTGGCGAGAGTTCAAAACGCCCGGCTTGAAGACGATTGTATTGTAGAATGCGCCGTAGGTCGGGTTGAAGTAAAGTTCCGGAACGTCGGAAAGAATTTCATTGATGACCGCGCTACGGCGTCCAATGCGTTCGTTCAGAGCCTGACGGTGCGCCGAATAGCGGGAGTCGCCGAGAATCTTTGGAATTGTGAGCTGCGGAATCGTCGTCGAGCAGACTTCGATCATTTTCGCGTTGTCGATCGCACGGCAGAACGCATCGAACTCAGGGTCCTTGTCGCGGTTGTAGTATTCGACCCAGCCGCAACGAGCGCCCGGCCACGGATACTGCTTGGAAATGCCGTTCATGGAAATTCCCGGGACGTCGCCGATGTAAGTAGCGAGCGGATACGCATGGGCTCCGTTGTACGTAATCTTGCTGTAGATTTCGTCGCAGATGATGCAGAGTTTATAGTCCTTTGCGATCTTCACCATCTTTTCGAGGTATTCAAGAGGATAGACCATGCCGGTCGGATTGTCCGGGTTCAAAATCAAAATGCCGGCCACGTTCGGGTTGTACTTGACCTTGTTCTCCAGTTCTTCGAGATCCGGGAGCCAATGGTTTTCTGGACGGAGGTGGTACACGAGCGGGGAAGAGTGCGCATGGGCTGCTTCCGCGGAACTGTGGGTGCTGTAAGCTGGAGACGGCCCAATGATGCGGGTCGTCATCGACAGCTGGCTGTAGATGGTCGAAATGGCGTCACCGAGGCCGTTGAAGAAGAGGATGTCTTCCGGCGTGATCTGCACGCCGCCGAGCTTGTTCGTTTCGTTCGCAATGAATTCGCGGGTGGAAAGAAGTCCCTTGGACGGGCAGTAGGCGTAGCTGTTGTTTTCCTTGGCGAGGTCGCTGACGATTTCTTTGATCCATTCCGGGATCTGGCAATGCTTTTGAATCGGGTCGCCGATGTTTTCCCAGTGGATCTTGAGACCGAGTGCCTTTAACTGATTGGCCTTCTTGACGATCTCACGGATTTCGTACGAGAGCTCTTTTGCACCTTCAGTTAAAAGTCGTTTACGCATAATTTGTGTCTCCGATAAATTTCGAATTGAATAGACGATTGTAAATCTAATTAAAAGAAATTTTGGTTGTTTGTTTATTGGGGGTAAAGTGAATGTTTTTCCACTGGCATGGAGGGGTTACCGTGGCACGGGCGGCTCGCATGCTCGGCGGGAGTCAAGGTAGGAGCCCACTCAGAGTTGCGAACCCCTTACTCGCATCCACCCCCGTGGCCATGCTATAGTCCGGGCGTTTGGGCGGTGCGCCTTTTGCCTGTGTGGATGAAAAATGTTTGTGTTTTGCTGTGGAAGAAATCATGGAACCTCGGTGGATGAAAAAGCTTAAAATGAAAAAAGGACAGTCAAAATCGACTGTCCTCAAAACTTGGATTCTAAATTCGCACTAGGCGGATCGGAGTCTCATTTCTGTGGACGGTCGAATACTAGCTCGGGCTGCTGCCGCGCTTGTTGCAATGGCTGCTGCTATGATGTTCTGTCCAAAAGAATGATTCATACGTTTTTAATTTAGTACAAGTTCTTAGAGATTGCAAGGGCTTTCTTCGCCGAAAATTTCGATGCGCTTGTACTGCTTGATCTTCTTGTCTTCGGTGATGCCGTTCTCGGCGAGGTACTTGTTCAGCGCTTGTAAGATGAGGTCCTGCGTGTGTTTGGGCACGGGCTTCTTGCCGAGGCGCGCCTTTTGCACCATCTTGTGGTTCAGGTTGAGGGGGAGCATTTCAACCAAGGCGTGGTTCGGTGCGTTCAGGGATTGGAGAATTTCGTCGAGTTTGGTCATGATAGTCTTGCCTGTTGAGCGTTTTGCGAAGCAAATTTAGTTTCTATATTGAGACCATGCAAAAATTGGATTCTCTTTTTCAGCGCTATCCGCTGTTCCGCTTTATTCCTGCTGTACTGTTGCTCGCGATGATATTTCGCACCTCTTCGATCGATGGGGATGGCATGGACTGGCTTGTGCCACCGTTCGATAAATTTTTGCATGCCGGAACATTCGGCGCGTTGGCGATCTTTTTTGGACTGTGGTTCACGAATGCCCGTTGGGAAAAGAACCGTCTGATCGTGGCGCTTTATTGCGTCGGGCTTTGTCTTTTGGCAGGTGTCCTTGACGAATACCATCAGAGCTTTGTGCCCGGACGGAGCGTTTCCGTTGGCGACATCATCGCGGACGTATTCGGCGGCACTTGTGGAATCACGCTTTACGCTTTGGTAAAACCTTGGAAGCGTTTACGCATTTTTCGGGAAGATTCCAAGCTGCTGGAATAGATTATCCGTGGCAGAAGAGAATCATGCAAACAACAAGGATCAGGATGATGATGGGGAGAATCTTCAGGAGTAATGTGATTGCGCAAGCATCCTCAATTCTTCCCGATCCGAAAATCATGACCAGGGCAAGTACAATTAGAAACGTTACTAGCATGAATTAATAATGTTCCGGCTTCATGACGATGAGGATTGCATCGACGATGATTCCCACACCGAGAAGCCCGCCCGTGCAAAGCCAAAGAATTCCCGTCCAGATTTTACCTTCGTAAAAACGGTGCAGTCCCAGATAGCCGAGCAGAATGCAGAGGGCGAGGGCTATCCACTTATTATGTTCTCCTTCACGAGGCATAGATTCTCCTTTTTTCCTAAATCTACAAAGTTTTGGTCGTTTTGCCTTTTAAGGATGGCTCTGTATAAATTTAGATTGGATTCAAGAATGCTGAAAGATGAGGTTTATCGGTATTTAACGAGGATTCCCCACGGGAAGGTGGTGACGTATGGTCAGATCGCCGATTCCTTGGGAAATAAAAAACTCGCACGGGCGGTGGGAATCGTTTTGCACAATAATCCGGACCCGGTGAAATATCCTTGTTACAAAGTTGTGAATGCAACAGGGGAACTTTCAAGACATTTTGCTTTCGGCGGAATCGAAGGCCAAAAGGCGCGTCTCCAAGAAGACGGCGTGGAAGTCATCGGTGACCGAGTCGACCTTTTGAAGTTTCAGTTTCGCGAATAAAATAATAAAGACCTTCATAACGAAGGACTTTATTTTTGTCTTCTATAAAAATGATTAAGGAGCGATCTTTCCAAGCATCACGACTTCGCGTTCCAGCTTGAACTTGTGGCCACTGTTTTCGTAAACGCGCTGGATCACGAGTTCGGTCAAATCGTAAACGTCCTTGGCCGTTGCGTTGCCTGTGTTCACGATAAAGCCAGCGTGCTTGGTCGAAACCTGAGCACCGCCGACGCTCGTGCCCTTGAGGCCTGCTTCATCGATGAGGGTACCAGCGTATCCGCCGACCGGACGCTTGAACATGGACCCCGCGTTCGGGAGGTCGAGCGGCTGTTTCGTCTTGCGGGATTCCATTACCTTCTTCTGGGCTTCGACGAGTTCGTCTGCGTTGGCCGGGGTCAGCTTGAAGGTCGCTTCGAGAATGATCTTCTTCGTATTCTGGAATACGGACTTGCGGTAGCCGAACTGGCATTCTTCGAAGGAGTAATCCTTAATGGAACCGTCTTCTTCAAGAACCTTGATGGAGACGATATGCTGACCGGTTTCCTGGTCGTAGGCGCCTGCGTTCATGTAAAGAGCACCGCCGAGGGTAGCCGGGATGCCCGCGAGCAAGTGGATGCCTGCAAGTCCGAGCGTTGCGCTCTTGCGAGCGAGGAGTGTCAGCGGGGCGCCAGCCTTGGCAACCAGAGTATCGTTTTCAAACTTGAAATCGCTGAAACCCTTACCGAGCTTGATGATGAGTCCGTCGTAACCTTCGTCCGAAGCGAGAATGTTCGATCCGCAACCGATGACAAAATATGGAAGATTCTTTTCGGCTGCGAACTTTTTTGCGGCGACGAGGTCTTCGAAGGTGTCCGGTTTGTAGAAATAACGGGCTGTACCACCGATTCGGAAGGTAGTAAGCTTTTTCAAATCAACATTTTCGAGTATATTGTTTAGTAATTCCATATTTTAAAAATGCATAATATGACGGCGGAACGTATCGATTTAGAGGCTTTAAAAAGCACAATTTCTATCACCCAGGTGGCTGAACGCTTGGGTCATTCGGTCGTACGAGGCAAAATTCGCTGTCCGTATGCGATGCGACATGCCCATGGGGACCGTACCCCCAGCGTTTCGATTTCGGAATCCAAGGGGCTTTTTAATTGTTGGGTATGCCCGGATGTGCGTGGCGACGTCATCAAATTGGTGGAAATTTCCAAAAATTTGGACTTTAAGGGCGCCATCAGCTGGCTGCAGAATGAGTTCGGCATGCCGACGGGGAATTCGAACGAAGCCTTACCCATGCCGATGATCAAAGTTGTTCACAAGGCTCCTGAACCGGAAATCGATCCGATCCTTCGGGCAAAAATCATCCTCGCTTTTTTTGAAAAGCTCTCGCCGGTGGAAGGTTCTCCTGCGGCGCCTTGGCTTATAAAGCGCCGAATTTTCAAAAAAACCTGGGAAAAGATGCGCTTGCGCGTGATTACCGATTACGACCGGGTGAACCGTTCCTTGCTCGATCAGTTCGGACTTGAAGTTTTGCAGAAAGCGGGCCTTTTTAATGATAAGGGAAACCTGCGCTATTATAAACATCGTCTGCTTTTTCCGTATCTCGATACGAAGGTGATTCCGCGTTTTTTTCAGGCGCGGTCCATTGAACCGGATACGCAGCCGAAGGAATTAAACTTGCGCGGTCAGGTGCCGTTCCCGTTTCACGTTTCGTTGCTCGATGGTGAACCTGGGTGGATTTACCTGTGCGAAGGCTGCGTGGATACGCTCACGATGATCGATCGCGGGTTCCCGGCTGTGGGAATTCCGGGGGTCAAATCCTTTAAGCCGGAATGGGCTAACCTCTTTAAAAACAAGAACGTTATCGTATGCTTGGACCAGGACGAGGCTGGCAGGGCTATGACTCGTGTCGTGGTGGATGTTTTGCAAAAGGCGGGCATCAAGGCGTCTCCGCTTGGCGAAGGCATCACGGTCGAAAGTTTTAAAATGGCGGAAGGGCAGGACATCAATTCCTGGTTCGGCGGAAAAAAGTAATCCGCCCTTTTCTATATTCGTGCCTGTGAAGCCTTCTCAATTAAAACAAAAAATAGTCGACTTCTGGAAGTCGCTTCCGCAGGGTTTGCGGACGGCTCTTTCGGTCATCGCTTGCGCTTTGAAATGGATTTACCGTATTGTGGACCGTTTGGTGCGGATCGCGCTGCTCGGTTTGATGTTGTATGCGATTGCATTTACCGTGGTGATGTCCGTCCTTTTGTATAAAGGTTTCGTTTACTGCTACGACATTTACGATAATGTGAAGCAGCTCGAATTTACGAACCCGGAAATGAGCCGTTACATGGAGGCTCTGGTCGATTCGAATCCGGCAACGCAGATCAAGCATCGCTTTGTGCCTCTCGACAGCATTAGCCCGTATTTGCGGAAGGCGGTGATCGCAAGCGAAGACGCGGGCTTCTACTATCATCCGGGCTTCGATGTGCGTGCGATTGCGGAAGCTCTCGATGCGAACCGCTATTATGGCAAGACCAAGTTCGGCGCTAGTACGATTACCCAACAGCTTGCAAAGAACCTGTTCCTTTCGAGCGAACGTTCGTGGGAACGCAAGTTCAAGGAGCTCGCCTATGCGCTTCTCATGGAAAAGATTCTCGGCAAGGATCGCATTCTTGAACTGTACTTGAATTACGCCCAATGGGGCCCGAATATTTTTGGCTGCGAAATGGCGAGCCAGGCATATTTTAAAAAGAGCGCTTACAAGTTGAACCTTGACCAGTCGATCAATATGGCTGCGGTCCTTGCAAGCCCCGGAAAACATAATCCGAATGGACGTTACAGCCGCTTTATGGCGAGCCGCCGTTCGGTGATTTACCAGAATATGTTCCCCCGACGCGACAGCCTGAAAGTGGACAGCTTGAAGGCTTTGAACACACCGCCAGATTCGTCGGCAGCAAGTGGGGAAACAAGCGTTTCGAACTGATTTTGCGTGAATTCAATCACGTTTAGTAACCCCATGGCTATGCGATTATGTGGTGCCGTTGTTCTATGCTTTGTATAACTCCGTTCTGCTGCGGTGGATTTTGATTTTCTATATTTATTCTGTAAATCAACAAAGGATTTTATATGCGCAATGAGTTCGAAAGCCCGCTGATCAAGCGTTATGCCTCCAAGGAAATGAGTTTCATCTTCAGTCCGCAGCACAAGTTCGAGACTTGGCGTAAGCTGTGGATCTACCTCGCCGAATCCGAAATGGAACTTGGTCTTCCGATTACACAGGAACAGGTGGACGAACTCAAGTCACACGCAACGGACATCAACTTTGACGTGGCGGAAGCGGAAGAAAAGCGTCGCCGTCATGACGTGATGAGCCACGTTTACGCTTACGGTGTTCAGTGCCCGAAGGCTAAGGGCATTATTCACCTTGGTGCGACGTCCGCATTCGTCGGTGACAATACCGATTTGATCCAGATGAAGCAGGGCCTTATCCTTGTGCGCAAGCGCCTTTGCCGTGTGATGGACAAGCTTTCCAAGTTTGCGATGGAATACAAGGACATGCCGCAGCTCGGTGCAACGCACTTCCAAGCGGCACAACTCACGACTGTGGGCAAGCGCGCTTGCCTTTGGCTGCAGGACATGTTGATTGACCTCGAAGAATTGAATTTCCTCATTAAGGTCCTTCCGTTCCGCGGCGTGAAGGGTACGACCGGTACGCAGGCAAGCTTCATGGACCTCTTCAACGGCGACGAAGAAAAGATCATGGAACTCGACCGTCGTGTGACTGAAAAAGCTGGCTTCGAACGCGTTCTCACCATCACCGGCCAAACTTACACCCGCAAGTGGGACAACCGCGTAAACCAGGTGCTCAGTTCCATCGCTCAGTCTCTGCACAAGTTTGCCACCGACATGCGCCTGATGCAGGGCGTGAAGGAAGTGGAAGAACCGTTCGAAAAGACGCAGATCGGCTCCAGCGCCATGGCTTACAAGCGTAACCCGATGAGGAGCGAACGCATTTGCTCCCTCGCCCGTTTCGTGATGGCTCAAGTGAACAGCACCGCTTTCACCCAGGCAACGCAGTGGTTCGAACGCACCCTCGACGATAGCGCAAACAAGCGTCTCGCCATTCCGGAAGCGTTCCTCGCCATGGATGCCATGCTCATTATCGCCGAGAACGTCACCAACGGCCTCGTCGTTTACCCGAAGGTCATCGAAAAGCGCATCATGGCCGAACTCCCGTTCATGGCTACCGAAAACATCATCATGGAAGGAGTCAAGAACGGCGGCGACCGTCAGGAACTCCACGAAGAAATCCGCGTGATGAGTATGGAAGCGGGCAAGGTCGTGAAGGAACAGGGCAAGGATAACGATCTCCTTGAACGCGTTCTCAAAAATGAAAAGTTCCAGAAGCTCGGCATCACTGAAGCGAAGCTCAAGGAAATCCTCGACCTCCGCAAGTTCGTGGGCCGCGCTCCGGGGCAGGTGGTGAAGTTTGTCGGCGACGAAGTTCTTCCGGCGATTGAAGCCGTTCCTGATTGGAATGTTTTGGATGCCGGTGAACTGAAGGTCTAAGCCATTTTCCCTATAACACGTCGCGATTCGTCGTTGCTCGGGCTTTTACATACGGAAAGTACGCTGCAATCCTTCGTGCCTTGTCTTGCTCGGTTCTAAAAATAGAGTAAGGCTCAGTTTTAAGGAAATGTGAAAACGGTGGAATGCAAGTTTCGCCGTTTTTTGTTTGGGTGGAATTAGCGTTTGCCGATTTCGCGTGGGTGGAAGGTGCGGTGTTCTTCCTGAATCATCTGGTCGCTGATGTGCGTATAGATCTGCGTGGTGGTCACGTTTGCGTGTCCGAGCAGTTCCTGTAAAACGCGCAGGTCCATACCGGCTTCAAGACAGTGCGTCGCGAAGCTGTGGCGGAATGTGTGCGGCGTAACATGCTTGTTCAAGTGCGCGGTGTATTTTTGGATCAGCTTCCACGCTCCCATGCGGGTCATTTTGCCGCCACGGGAATTCAAGATGATGGTATCGGATTTAGGAGAAAGTGCAAGTCGCGGCCCCTGCATCCAGACCTTTAAATTTTCTTTCGCCTTTTCGCCGAGCGGGACGAGCCTTTGCTTGTTTCCCTTGCCGATCGGTGTAATCCATTCGTTTTCGAAGTCAATGTCTTGAATGCGAATGGAAAGCGCTTCTGCAATGCGGAGCCCTTCTGAATAAAGTAATTCGAGAAGCGCCGTGTCGCGTTCCGGAGCCTTGGAAAGTTCCTGGATTTTTTCAAAGATGCTATCGACTTCTTCTCGGGTCAGGCACTGTGGCAGGTAATGGCCGATGCGCGGGGTCGCGAGCAGGCTGTCGGTGGAGTAGGGGAATACCTTTTCACGCAAAAGGAATTTGAGGAATCCGCGAAGGCTCGAAAAGTGCCTTGCCACGGAAGTCGGACTGTAATCTTCTCTGCCGGCGATTTGCGTCAAAAATTCGTCTAGGTTTTCGGGCTTGAGATCGCTGATTTTGGACTCGCGTTCGTCTGCCCAGTACACAAAATGGCGCAGGTCTTCTTCATAGCTCTGGATCGTAGCTTGGGACAGATTACGTTCTACGCCCAAGAACGAGAGATAAGAATCTAACCATTCACCATTTTCCATGATTGCCAAAATATATTTAACTCTGAATAAGAAAAAATTTGATTATTTCTTGCAAATTCCCCTTGCCACTCGTTTTTGCTTTTTTTATAATTGTGCGCGTCGATGACGACATGGATGATTAGCTCAGTTGGTAGAGCAGCTGACTCTTAATCAGCGGGTCGCAGGTTCGACCCCTGCATCATCCACGAAACAAATACCAACGTTCGCGTAAGCACCGTCCTTTAGGCTTTGGCTGCAGCGGACACGGACGATTAGCTCAGTTGGTAGAGCAGCTGACTCTTAATCAGCGGGTCGCAGGTTCGACCCCTGCATCGTCCATAAAGCCCCTTTTTGAACAGAAAAGGGGCTTTTTCTTTGCGTTCAGAAAAATCGGCAGGGACGGGACGGAGTCCGGAAGCGGTAATTTTTAGAATCGGCAAAGTACTGCCCCGGAGAACGGGACGGCAAGGAACGGGTTCGATCCCGGCTTCCGTCGCTTTTTTGTCCCGCCTAAAATTGACCTGCGAAGCAGTAAAAAAACGGTAAAAAATTTTGATCAAAGGAGGCCCCGGATGAAGAGCTACAGCATCTGCCAGGCGAACAAGCTTCACGGCTCGGATTACTGGTACGGACGCATCAATGACGACGGGGAAGTTAAGTACATATCCCTGAAGACGAAGCGGAAGTCGGAAGCGCAGGAATGGCTCTCCATGATGAACGCACGGCGCTTCCTGCCGGAAGAAAGGGACGGATGGAAGAAAAGGGACAAATTCTTGAAGGCCCCCCGGGATACCATTTTTTCTTGGAAATTCTTTACATAGCAGTGGTATTCATCGATAAGAAATTTTTCACTTTTTGTAAAAGTGTAGCCTCTTTCGTAATCCCAAAGCATTATTTTATTTTGATCTTTACATTCAAACGGATTCTCTTTTTCACCATAAAAAAATTTGATGTAAGCCAGAGTAAGCTTCATTTATGCAATAAAAATAAAACGTTTTTCATGGACGGTCGCCCGTTCGATTTTTACACGGGTTTCAAGGCTTCGTATTCGAAATCTAGAGCCTGGAAAGCGGTGAACGCCTCGTCCACGAAGCAGTCGAGCGCGGATGTATAACCGGCTCCGTCCATTCCATTGAACAGCTCGAGTTCGAGATCGACTACGTCGAGAAGAACAAGAAGTATACCACCTGGGAAGTGGCGAAGAAGGCGTACGAGAAGGCGCTCGCGGGCGTCAAGTTCCAGAAGGGCGTTCGAGAAGGCCGAAAAGCGTGCCGCAGAGGTAAACAGCCCCTCGGAACTGTTGGGTAGAGATTCTTTGTTATTTATAACTAATGGTAACGGTCCATTCCAAATCGCAATCTTCTGCTTCGCTGTCGTTTTGCATAATGGGTGTATC
>NZ_JALFIA010000033.1:0-2656 GCF_022776125.1 Hallerella sp.
TTCCGCGTAGTTCTTGCTCAAGATGGCAAGGCCTGCAGCAATCTGACCGGAAATGTTCGAACCGAGTTCGCCTAAGCGCAAGTCGCGTTCATGTGGGCCTCCACGACCCGTAAGAGTTGTCGGGAGAGCGTCCTGGTTTTCTGGGCGACCCCACCAGCCGTGGTCCGCACCGAAGTTACCGACAGAAACGACCATGTTGTCGATGACGCCATTTGCAAAGACATAAGAGCGCATGAAGAAGTCGGCTCCGTGTTTCGCTTCGCGGAGAATATCCGGAATGCCATCGGTATTGACTGTTTCGCCCATATTGTAAGCGTAATTATCTTCATCGCGGTCCGGGTTCGAAGCCGCCATCACAGCAAGCACCATAAAGGCGTAGGCTTGAGTCTGGGATTCCTTCAAATGGTCACCGCAGTCGTACCAGCCGCCCTGCAGAGCGCCTTCTTGTGGAGTAAAACCTGTCACAGCGGCATCACCGCTTACAAAAGAACCGCCGCCATCCTTTGTATGGCTTGCGTCGTGGAACCAGGATTCCGAATTGCCGGAACGGTTAATGCCGTAGAACTTGAGGGTCGCATCGCGGACCATCGAGTAAACTTTATCGCTAATAATAAAAGTGGAGGAGTATTGGTTTAAAACTTTTACGCGGTAACGGGTATCGGTTGAAAGGCCCGCCATTTGGGCAAGGTTACCGATGCAGACAGTTCCCGAAGGACCGTCTTCTGCCACGGAATAACGCTTTTGGTTGTTTGTTGCGGCATTTGTTCCAGCGATAATTGTCCAAGAAGAAGAGGTCGTTTTGCCGGTGCTAGTGAAGGCGCCTCCTTCGGCGACAACGTTACCTTCCAGATCGACGACCGAGTATGTTTCGGAGCATTTGCCGTCCGACACATAGTAGAACTGCTTTTCAGTATCTTCCGGAAGGTAGCCCGCCTGGTTGATGCGGATACGACCGATACGGACGTTCTGGGCGTCACGGTAAGCCTGGTTCAAGGAGTCCGGAATGATGCCGTTTGGGACAAAGTCCTGCGGAACAGAGCCGACTGCAGGGACTGGATTGTGCTTTGTTTTATTCGGAACGTATTGGCTAAAGCTTTCCACCGTACCGCCGTCATCTGTTGCGGATGTATCCCATTTCATCGGCCAAATCGGACGAATCAGGTCATAGGGGGTCGGTTGTTCTTGCTCTACGGCAAAAAGAGCGGCAGAAAAAAGCAGTATAAACGCAAAAACAGGCACAAAGGCTCCTTTTTTAAATCCAAATACAATCCCGCCCTAAAATAACTCTTTTCATAGGGTGCTGAACATTCGTATTAAAAATATTACATGCAAATGCTAGGGGATAGAGTATATATTTGAGGCTATGAAATTGACCGGTTGTTTGCAATTTTTGCCTTGGATTGGTGCATCTGCGCTTCTTTTTGGTTTAGCGGGTTGTGGAAGTGATTCCGGTTCGGGATCAAACGACCCGGAATATTCTTCGGCTTTAGAAGCTTCATCGGGTTCGACGGGTTCTTCGTCAACCTCGACAGGCGGATCGAGTGGATCTACGGCTCCTTCGAGTGCTTCTACGGCTACGTCTTCTGCTGCATCGGAAACGCAGAGCAGCGAAGAACAGTTGAATGAAGCGCAGAAGGTGGTGAACGGTTCTTGTGGGCCGGAAGCGGCAACAATTAATAAAGGAGAACTCGCTACTTGGAAGTTCTATCGCTCTTCGGGCGACCTTTATGAACAGATTCTCGCTCCGTTTGTTTGGGTTTTTGAAGGCGTTTCTTCGGCAACGATTCAGGGCAACGGCATGCAGACGGTGAACATTCGCTACGAAGAGGCTGGCTCTTATGCCACTTATTTGAGTGTCGATGGTAACGAAATTGCTTGCGATTCGATTCAGGTGCAGGGAATTCCTATTACGGTAAATTCTTGCGTGCCGAATACTTCGACTGCAAAAGCGGGCGAGACGATTACATGGACGGTGGATGCGACTTCCGAATCGGACATTACCGGCTACACTTGGACTTCGAGCTATGGCGATGTCGTTAGCTCGGGCACAAGTGGTTCGATGGTCGCAACCTCTTCGATGCACAAGCAAAACGTGACGGCGAAGGTTGCCGTTTCGAATGCGGATAAGTCTGTGGTGACATTCAGCTGCGAAGGCGTTACGGTTATTGACCCAGAATCGGTGGACCTGGTTTTGCCGCTCGGAAGCATTAACTCCTCTGACTATGAATATGTTTCTGGGTTGGTTGCGGTTGCGGATTCTTTGGTGATTCCTTCGCAGACGGCGATGACAGTCCAAATTCCGGCTGGGGCGCCTTCGAATTGTACGGTGGGTTGTAAACCTATCAACAGTTCGGATTACATGAGCCTCCAGGTTTATTGGGATTCGGATGACGCCTTGAGCGGCTTTGCCTACTTCAGCCCGAGCGGTTGCGCAGCGGGTAAGAAGTATACGGTGACGACCACGGTGGCTACAGTCTGCGTGGTGAACGCTCAGTAGTTCGCAGCTTCTTTAGATCTAAAAAGGAACCCGCCGGCATAGCCGGCGGTTCTTCTTTTACGGGCGTAGCCCTAGGATACTAGCCACGCGTCACGTCGCGTTGGTCAATCTGCCACCTGCGTAAGGTCCTTACCGGCCGCCCGTAAACGGGCTACATCT
>NZ_JALFIA010000052.1:0-43072 GCF_022776125.1 Hallerella sp.
GGCAATCTTGCTCGCACTCTTGCCGGCCGTGTCTACGTAATACCCTCGGCACCAAAATTCCCTATTCCTGTATTTGAACTGAAGCGACGGATACCGTTCGTAGATCATCAAGCTACTCTTCCCCTTCAGGAATCCCATGAATCCCGAAACCGAATATTTCGGCGGTATCTCGAGAAGCATGTGTACATGATCTGGACAAACTTCCGCCTCGACGATATTCACCTGTTTCCAGTTGCAAAGCGTACGTAGGATTTCACCTATCTCGCGGCGCTTTTCTCCATAGAACACCTTCCTGCGAAATTTGGGGGCAAACACGATATGATACTTGCAATTCCACGTCGTGTGGGCCAAGGTATGATTATTGCTATTTTTCATTTGAATCCTTTGGTTCTTTTGTTCGCAGCTGACAGACCGCATTTCAAAAGCTACCAAAGGATTTCTTGTTTGTCGAGGAAGGAACGCCAGAAGGCTAAACGGGACCGCCGGCCTAGCCGGCGGTTTTGAATACATACAAAAAACGCTCGGTTTTACCGAGCGTTTTTTTTGCTCTAACCATTCCGAGCGAAACTTTTGTTCAAAGCGAGACGGGTCTTCCTTGGGAGCGATGTTTAATGCTGGGCACCGCTTAGCCTTTTTTTTTCGGAATGACCGTGGCAAAGGCGCGGAAAAGCCTGAGAGCCTCTTCGGCAGCTGCTTCATTTGAAAGGGCGGGCCCGAGTTCCACGGCTCCCTGCAGCGGAGAGCTTCCCACGTAGCGCATGCCAAAAGGAGAAACCGCGATCAGTTCGGCAAGCAGTTTCGGATCGGGCGGAGGGAATTCCACGAAGGTGAAGACGAGCATTCCACGACGTGCTTCGATACCCTGAATGCGGAGCTTCGCCGCGATCATCGAGACTTCCGTCACAAGGAAGAGCTTCTTTACCGCATCCGGCACTGGGCCAAAGCGGTCCTCAAGTTCCGACAGGAGTGGTGGCAAATCTTCGGGCTTTGTCGTTCTTGCCAAACGTTGGTAAATCGAAATGCGGGAAAGTCCATCGGTGATGTACGTTTCGGGCAAGAAGGCGTCAATCGAAAGTTCCACACGAGGCTGCACCTTGGAAGATTCTTCCCCACCGCCTCGGAGCTCTTCGACAGCTTCGCGGACAAGGCGCACATACGTTTCAAAACCGACTTCGGCAATAAAGCCGTGCTGTTCCGAACCGAGCAGGTTTCCAGCGCCACGGATTTCCAAATCGCGCATGGCGAGCTGATAACCGCTGCCGAGATCCGTGAACTGTTCCAAGGCCTGCAAACGCTTTGTCGATTCCGCAGAAATCGCTTCGTTCTTCGGAATGACTAGGTATGCATAAGCAAGCACGTCCGAACGCCCCACGCGTCCGCGCATCTGGTACAATTGACTGATGCCAAAATGGTGCGCATTCATAATGAGAATCGTATTTGCATTCGGAACGTCCAGACCGCTTTCAATGATGCTCGTACTCACAAGCACATCGAAGTCTCCCTTGATAAAGGCGTCCATGACGCGTTCCAAATCGCGATCTTCCATTTGGCCGTGAGCGACTGCCACACGGGCATTCGGAGCCATCGCTTCGATATCTTCCGCCAACTGTTCAATCGACTGCACACGATCGTTCACCACAAAAACCTGACCGCCACGGGAAAGTTCATCGTGGATCGCTTCAGCAAGAACCGTATCGTCCCGCTGGATGATTTTTGTTTCAACCGGCAAGCGGTTCATCGGAGGCGTATTGATGAGCGAAATATCGCGAACGCCGGTGAGCGAAAGATGCAGGGAGCGCGGAATCGGCGTCGCACTCATGCTGAGCGTATCGACTGTCAAACGCAACTCGCGCAGATGTTCCTTCTGCTTCACCCCGAACTTTTGTTCCTCATCAATAATCAATAGACCCAGATCCTTAAAATCGCTTTGATTCGAAAGGAGCGCATGCGTTCCCACGACTATGTCGATTTTTCCTTCGGAAACGTCCTTAAAAATCTTCTTCTTTTCTGCGGATGTCTTATAACGGTTCACCAGGGCGATGTTGAACGGGGAAGCGGCGAAACGTTCCTTGAAGGTTTCGTAATGCTGGGCGGCAAGAATCGTCGTCGGCACGAGCACCGCAACCTGCTTTTGAGAAGAAGCGCATTTGAAAGCGGCACGCATCGCCACTTCCGTTTTACCGAACCCGACGTCGCCACAAACCAGGCGATCCATCGGACGGGTATTTTCCATATCTTCCTTGATTTCTTTCGTCGCGCGCACCTGGTCCGGAGTCGGCTCGTATTCGAACGCGTCTTCGAATTCCTTTTGCATGCGGCTATCGGGCGGGAACGGAAAACCTTCGATGAGCTCGCGCTTGGCGTAAAGCTGCACGAGTTCGCGAGCGATTTTAATCACTCGCTTTTTGACGCGTTCCTTGAGCTTTTCCCAGCTTTTGCTGCCGAGATGTGCAAGTTCCGGAACGGTTTCTTCTTCTGTACTCGGAAGCTTTTCGATTTTTCGCAAATCCGAAACCGGGAACTTTAAGCGGTCGCCATCTGCATAGTCGAGCTGAATACAGTCCACGAGACCACCGTTGATCTTTTCACGGACAAGCCCCATGTAGCGGCCAATACCGTGATCTTCATGGACCACAAAATCGCCACGCGTCAAACTTTCAACGAGGAGAGCATCCGAAATCGATCCGGAAACAGAACATTTACGGCGCACCTTACCCGTGCGGTTAAAGATTCCCGCTTCCGTGAGAAAGGCGATATTTTCTGATTCAATCCAGAAGCCGTCCGAAAGATCGCCGATTAAAATGCCCGAGATTGGAGCGTCGTCAAACAGATGTTTAGCGCGCTGGGCGCTACCTTCGGAATGCGCGACGAGGTAAACCAAACCGCCCTGCGCGTGAAAGCCTTCGATTTCCTTGACAAGGCCGTTTGTTCCTGCAACGCCCTTGGTCTGCTGCCGCGCCTCGATCGATATCCAGTCCGGAGATTCCATGCGGGCGCGGGTTAAATCCAAAGCGACCCGTTTTGCGATTTCGTCCTGGAAAGTTTCCATGCGCCACCACAGATCGATCGGCGGAAAAACCTTCTGGTTAAAGGAAATCGTCTTTTCATAGGCCTTCACATGAGCGGCACCGAGCTTCGCGGCAGACTCTTCCAAAACGGAAAGCTTGTCAAAGACAATCGATGCGTCGGGCATATAATCGAAGACGCTCGATTTTAAGCTCTCGTATTCCGGGCGACGCCACCAGACAAGCTCTTCTTCTTCGAGCGGGATCTTGGACCTTTCTTGCACAGAAAGGGTGAATTCCCCGTGCGGATAGACTTCAACCTTTCCCAGTTCTTCTATCGAACGCTGGGAAAAAATATCGAACGAACGGATACTTTCGATTTCGTCGCCAAAGAATTCAAAGCGCACCGGGTGATCTTGCATGAACAGGTTCATGTCCACAATGCAGCCGCGAATCGAAAATTCACCGACCGTGCTCACCACAGGCTGTTCCGTATAGCCCATATCGCCAAGCGTTTTACGGAGCGACAGCGGATCAACCACATCGCCCTTGCGGAACACAAGCTTTTTCTTTTCCAAGGCATTCGGTTCCGGCAAACGGAGAAGCAAAGAATCCAACGGGCAAACGGCAATAAAGGGAAGCCTTCCCCGGGAAGCCCTAAAGAACTTTAAACGTTCTTCCAAAATGCCTGCAAACGGCAACTTGAGCTCATAAGGCTTTACCCCGAGCGATGGAAAAAAGAACACGTTCTTTTCGCCACAAAGACTCTGCAAATTCTGCATCCAGACTTCGCCCGAACGGTAATCGTCCACCACCACCAAAATGCTCTGCGGATACTTGTGAAAACGATCCGCGACCATCAACGCAGAAGCCGCAGGAGTTAAACCTTCGACGTGCAGCATCCCGGAACGAAGTTCCGCGAAGGACGAAAGCCGTCCAAAATTTTGGGAAGCTAAAAACTCGGGAAATTCAAGAGTCGTCATATCAGACCTGCTTCTCGGCACTTGGCGTATACAAACGGATTGTGATCCCCTTGCACCTTGTAAATACGTGCGTCGCGTTCGCATTCGTATGCGTTTACCGGAGATTCCTTATCCCAAATTTCAAACAGGCGACGTCTTTCCTTGGAAAGTTGAATGCCATAAGTCTTTTCCATATAAAAGGAAATGCGGGCGAGCATGCCACGTACTTCTTTTCGCGGCTGAAACTTGCGATTCTTAAAATCGACAATCGATTCGCAGGAACCATACATCGGTTCCGGGGAATTTGTCCACTGCGAAAACATGAAATTGCTGCGGTCCCCGTTCACTTCGCCGATACTTGGCAATAGATTGTGCAAGTCCCCTTCCATGATCGCAAATTCCGGGTCAGTCGCTTCACAGTTTTTACGGGCGCTGCGGCCTTCTTCCTGATGCCAACACTGACGGAAAAGTCCTATGTTGTGAGCGGTCACGACATGTTCCCATTCGATCCGGGAAGCGCGATTCGCATTCTTGCGCGGAGCAAAGCCACAACCTGCAAAATCGATTTTGTTCGGTTTGGAATTGCTTTCGTAGGCGCAACCGCAATAAACCGTTACCCGCAAATCGCCGTAGTAGATGCGATCCATCTGCTTTTTTGCATGAAAAAAATCATAATGTCGTGCAGGTGTTTCTGCCGGATTACGGGCAAATAAAAAAGTCACCACCAGCAGTAAAAACAAAACCGCAAGGAGGTGACGTTTATGCATGTAAGACGTTTTTTTCACGTCTTACAATTTAGGATTTTTTCTTCTTCTTATTTTTCCCGTAGCCGTAACCATAACCGTAACCGTAGCCATAGCTGCTACGACCGCCTTCGTAAACGCAGCGGTTAAAGACCATCGCCTTATGTTCGACATTGGCCTTTTCGAACTGACCCAGGCCTTCACGCAAAGCTTCCATCGAATCGTGACCGTAATGAATCACGAGTAACACGAAGTCCGCATAACGGCTAGCGACCAGCGCATCCGCCACCGCCAAGACCGGAGCCGAGTCCACAATGATCAAATCGTACTTCGGTTTCATTTCGTTCAAGAGATTTTCAAAAGCCTTGCTCGAAATCATTTCAGTTGAAGATGAAGAATAAGAACCTGCACCAAGAAGATCCACTTGTGCGCCATCCAAATGTTCGACGGCTTCATCCAAGGCGATCTGACCGAGCAAATAATCCGAAAGACCGCGCTTACGTCCACGGGACGACATGTAACTAGCGCGGAAGTCCGTATCGATCAACAATACCTTCTTCCCGTTCATTGCAATCAAAGCAGCGAGGTTCTTAGAAATAAAAGATTTACCGCTGCCCGGAGAAAGACCCGTTACAAGCAAAACCTTGGAATCCATCATCGAAAATTCAAGCGAAGTTCTCAATGTACGCAGCGCTTCACAGGCAACGTCTTCGCTGTCTACTTCCACCAAGGAGAACGTTTTCATCTTTTTCATTTTTTTCATCTGATCCGTTTCCGGAACCTTAGCGTAAACGCTTACGCCAGTTTCGCGTTCCACATCGCTAGACGAACGGATACCACGGCTCGAAAGCAAACGCAGCACAAAGATCAAACAGGCACCGAAAATAAATCCACCCGCGATGAATCCGAGAAGAATCACCAGCTTACGCGGCTTCACCGGCTTGATTTCAATACGGGCATAGTCCACAACACGCACATTACCGACTTCGCCGGCCTGCACCACGCGGAGCTGCTGAATGTTGTTCAACATATTCGTGTAAATGGCGTTGTTTACATTCACATCACCCTGCAAACGGAGGATTTCCTGCTGCTTTGTCGGAAGGTCCTTCGTCTCTTCGCTAAGCTTTGCCATTTCACGGCGGAGCTGGTTCTGCTGTTTCTTCAAAGAGAGAACCGTCGGGTGATCTTCCTTAAACAGCCGGGTGGTTTCTTCATACTTCTGCTGCAATTCGAGAAGGCTCTTTTCGAGCTGCATTCGCTTTTCAAGAACTCCACGAGCTTCTCCGCTCAAATCAATTGAGCCTTCTTCCTGACGGTAAGAAGAGAGGATCTGTTCCGCAGAATCGAGTTTCGCTTTCACACCCGGAAGTTGCTTTTCAAGGAATTCGAGAGTCTTAGTCGCTTCTTCACTGCGAGATTCTACGTTCTGACGCACATAAGTATCTGCAATAGAATTCAAAATATGGGCGGCACGATCCGCATAGCGGTGATGGATCTGCATCTGGATGATACCCGTCTTTTTTCCCTGTTCCGTAACACTCAACTGATTGCGCAAAGCATCCAAAGCCTGACGGGGATCGCTTTCAAAAAGCCTGAACTTTTCCGACGGCGAAGCCATCATGTTCAAGATTTGAATGGCAAACGTATCTCCAGCAACAGGAACACGGTAAGTGTCTCCCACAATGCCTTCTAAAATCACCTTCTGCATCGGATCCACAATCTGATAATGGGAATTCGACAAAGACGAATCCGACGAAGCGACAAGGAACCAATTGGCATCCGGTTCATATACTTCCGGAAAATGCAAAAGCCCCACATCGACACGGCCTTCCTTGTGCAACAGACGCGGAAGCAGCGCCACCGGAGTCGCCCCATAAGAAAGATGCTCCTTATCGACAACCACGCTCAGAACACGGCGGCTTCGAATCAACTGAATTTCAGCATCCGCCGGGGATGCCGCATCCAAGAGAGCGCCCATTTCACCCATAGCAAGGCTTGCCGAATTTCCATTCAGATCGACCTGCAAAAGCGCATCGCTAGAAAACACCGGTCGAATATAGTTCGAAACAATAAAACCGGAAACAGTCCCTAGCACCAAAAAAACAGCCAAAATAGGCCATTTGGCGAGAAGAACCCCTACGAGTTCAAGAATATCAATTTCATCGTCCGCATTTTTCTGCTGAGCGTAATCCATATTCACATTGTTTTGTTGCATAAGAGAAATATAAAAAAAAGCTCATTCTCCAAGATTTGTAAATAAAAACTCCCCAAGAAAATCTTGGAGAGTTTCAAATCCAAAAATAGACTCGTGTAAGGAGTAGCGCTTACTTATACAGCGGATGCTTCTTACAGAGTGCCACGATTTCTTCGCGAATCTTAGCGAGAGCCGCTCCGTCGTCCTTGGCCTTGATGCAGCGGTCGATGATGCGGGTCACTTCGCGGGTATCTTCTTCGTCGAAGCCACGGGTCGTGATAGCGGCAGTGCCGAGACGCACGCCCGACGGATCCATCGGCTTGCGCGGATCAAACGGAATCGTGGAACGGCTGCAGGAGATGCCGACCTTTTCCATGGCCACTTCGGCTTCCTTACCGGAAACGCCTTGAGAAGTCATGTCGACCACAATCAGGTGGTTGTCGGTACCGTCGCTGATAACCTTGTAGCCCAGCTTCATCATTTCGTCGGCCATGGCCTGAGCGTTCTTGATGACGTTCTTCGCGTAGACCTGGAATTCCGGCTGGAGAGCTTCGAGGAATGCGACAGCCTTACCTGCGTTGATGTGGTCATGCGGACCACCCTGCATGCCCGGGAAAACGCCCTTGTCGATTTCCTTGGCCAAAGAAACTTCCTTCATTTCGCCCTTGACCATCTTCTGGATGGTGCGGTCCTTGCACATGATGATAGCAGAACGCGGGCCACGGAGAGTCTTGTGGGTGGTGGTCGTCACGATGTCGAAGTACGGCACCGGAGATTCGATTGCCTTACCGGCGATAAGACCTGCAACGTGAGAAATATCGGCCATGGTGAGAGCGCCGACTTCGTCAGCGATTTCCTTGAAGCGCTTCCAGTCAAGGTTACGGCTGTAAGCAGAGAAACCGGCGAGAATCAGCTTCGGTTTTTCGCGCAGAGCGATTTCGCGGACCTTTTCCATGTCGATGCGGCCCGTTTCCTTATCGACTTCGTACTGCACGAAGTTGTAAAGCATACCGGAGAAGTTCACCGGATGGCCGTGAGAAAGGTGTCCACCGTGGTCGAGCTTCAGGCCAAGAACCTTGTCGCCCGGTTTGAGGACGGCGAAGTACACAGCGGCGTTGGCCGGAGAACCGGAAAGCGGCTGAATATTCACATGCTCGCAACCAAAGAGCTTCTTGCAACGATCGATAGCGAGGGTTTCCATTTCGTCGATGACTTCGTTACCACCGTAGTAACGCTTGCCCACATAACCTTCACTGTACTTGTTCGTAAGGACCGAACCCATGGCTTCCATGACGGCCTTCGAGGTATAGTTTTCGGAAGCGATGAGTTCAATGCCATATTCCTGGCGTTCAGCTTCCTTCTGAATGATATTATAGATTTCCGGATCAGTCTGTTGCAGTGTTGATTTGAGCATTTAGTGACTCCTTGGATTGGTATGCGCAAATATAGAAAACTCGGGAAAAATTTTCCCGAGTTTTCTTGAAGAGCTTGCGTTTTTTAGCGGGATTTCACATAGAACGGTACCATCGCGACCGTTTTTCCGTGAAGGGACACCTTAGCAAAGTAACGGCCCTTTGAAAGCGTCTTTTCGGCAGGAATCAGGTCCACTTCCCCGGCAGCAACCGCATTTTCCGATGAAAATACGCTGTGACCGAGGGCATCCACGACGGAAACCTTCAGAATTCCGCCCGGAGTCGAAATTTTCAGGTTCTGCATGTCGAGGGAAACTCCCATCGTCTTCGAAACCGTCAAAATGCCATCCGTTTCGCTCGAAGAGGAGAACTCTGCCGATTCGGACGCCGAAGAAGAAGGCGTCAAATATTCACACGGGGTACAGCCTTCACGGTACACACCGCTGATGTCGAAAGCGATCATGTCGATATTCGGGCCACCATCCGAAGTCAAGGATTCCATCTTGAAGTTGAACGGAACCGCATCGAGCCAAAGGCTGTCCACGTAAACGGTATCCCAAGTATCCCAGTCGGCGGTCGGCGGGAAGTCCAGTTCGAAGACGCCGTAGTCCACAGTCACCTTCATCGGTCTCGATGTGGATCCTCCGTTGGAATAGCGGATCATGAGCTTTGCATCCGATGCGGACTGGTCGGATTGCAGTTTGAACGTGGCGACGCTCGAAAGTTCATTGCTGATGTTGTAGAATCCAAGACCCTTGTAGTCGAGATGGTTCGTATCGGTCGTGCCCACGCCTTCTTCCGGATAGACCATGTCAATCGGAGATTTCCAAGCCTCTGTCGCGATTAGCTTGGAACAGACGGCGGAACTCGAAGATTCTGCGCTGCTGCTTGAGCTTTCTGCAAAAGAGGAGCTAGAAGTTGTTTCTTCGCTGTGAGGTGTCGTGGAACAGGCGCTGCCCCCTTCAAAGATTGCGGTATAGGTCGCTGCGCGGTAGAGGGTCGTTTGGCCGTAATAGTTCGAATCTGTCGAAAGCAGATTGCAGTCGTCATCGTACCAGCCTTGGAAGGTTTTACCGAAGCTTCCCGGGCTCACGTGCAAAGTCAGCGGAGCGCCTCCCGGAAGTTCCTGGTTGTGCGTAATCAGACCGTTGCTATTCGAAACATTCGCCTTGACCGTGAAGCTGTAACGCGGTTTAATCGCCGAGACAAGCTTTGCGAGCTGAGTCTTGGAATCGGTCGAAAGATAAGCTTCACTCAAAGCATTTTCAAGTTCTTCCACAATCCATTGGCAATGAGCGATCGAACCCGATTCCTGAAAGTGCGTCGTTCCATCGTTCGTGACGCCGTTTGGATAGTTTGGATATTCCCCGACGAGGAAGTACTTGAACTGGTAACGGGAAACGTATGAGGCGTTCCAGGTTTTGCTGTAAGCGTTATAGGATTTTGTGTTCAAGTCCACATAGGGAACACCATTGGACTTGGCAAGTTCAAGCATTTTGGCAACGACATTGTACTCGGTAAAAATATTACGGCCGTTCGTTCCCATATTCATGTTCATCGGCGTTACAAAGATCGGCGTTACGCCGACTTCTTTAGCCGCATCCACATACTGTTGCAGCCAATAACCGAGGGAATCAAACGGAACCTGTCGCGCATTCGTTCCAAAGTAGCGGTCGTTATGTCCGAACTGGATCAACATAAAGTCGCCTGCCTGCATACTCGACTTAAGACTATTCAATCGACCTTCCTGGACGAAAGTCTTAGAACTGCGACCACCGATTGCCACATTATTGATCTTCACCCGGGAGCCGTCAAAGAAACTGCCAATGACCTGGCCCCAACCGGTCTGCGGGTAAGCCGAAGCCTTGTAATTACAGACCGTGGAATCGCCCACAATGTGAATGGTAAAAGACGTCGTGTCACTCACCGAGATCGCAGACATGGCTGCGACAAATAAAAGAGAAGCCGCTAATTTTTTCATTTTGAAAGTCCTCAATGTTAGCGAACAAGCGCCCAGTTTCCGCTCTGCATTTGAGCTCCTTTTTTTACGACGATGCGGTACACGCCCAAACGAGATATCCATGCTTCGATTGGCAGTTCCGAAGTTCCTTTCGAAAGGGAAAGCGTCTTGTTCGCCATCATGCGGCCGCTCATGTCAAAAATTTTGACGTTCACATTTGCTGCCGAAGCGAGAGTCAGCTTATTGCCGTTCAACTGGAAAACCTTCGCAATTTGCGGTATGGAAATTCCCGTCGAATCGTTGACACCTGTCGAATCCGTCGAATCGGTCGAAGAAGTATCAACTTCACCTTCCCCGTAAACGGTATCGCCCGGAGCGAGAATTCGCTGGACTCCGGCAATGCTAAAGCCGAACGCATCGATATTCGGGCCGCCGTCATACGTCGTCGAAATCAACTTTAACGTTTCTTCCCCATTTGCCAGGTCCACATTCACCCAAGCGGTATCCCAAACATCCCAGCTACCCGTTGACTTGAAAGTCACATAGTAATCGTGATCGAGGTAAACGTTCACTTCACGGTCCGCAGAACCGGAGAAGGAATAGCGAATGCCCATGGTCACATAACCCGCAGCCGGAAAGAGCATCTGGTAATTGGCAGTAGAGCCCAAAGAATTGTCAAAGTTGAAGAAGCCTTCTCCGCTGAAATCCAGATGATTGTTTTCCGAGAAGCCGTTTCCGGAATCCGGAGCGTAGGCGTCGAACCAGCTCTTGATATCCTTGTTATAGGTCACCGAGGTATCTACGCTCACCACGTCTGACGGCTTTGCTTCTTCCAAGGTTTTCGGAGTGCCTGTGGGGAACGTAGCAAGAGCGGCACCGTCGCCCGTGTAATGTTCTGCAGAGCCTCCGCTGTAAACCGCCGTGTATTGCGTCGAAGCATTTCCCATGGTAATCGTGCAGATGTACTTGGACTGGACTGCGCTGGAAGTATTGCCGCACTTGTTTCCATTTCCATCGAACCAGCCTTCAAAGGTCTTGCCCGCCTTCGGAATCGTCTTGAGCGTGACGGGCATTCCAGCCGGATAGTAGCTGCTGATGGTCGTCGTAGAGTCGGAGCCTTTCGGGCTCACCTTCACTGTCAACTGGTACATCGGGGCGAGATACTTGGAAAGAGCCCTCACTTTGGCGTCGGAATGGACGCGCATCTGCTCCGTCACAATACGGCCAAAAACCGTCGCCCCGTTCTGCTGCAAGTGCAAATTATCGCTGTTGCCATTCGCATACGTTGAATATTCACCAGCATCCAAATACATGTTCACATAATGCAAAGCATAATACTGCCCCACCGAAAGCAGATAGTTACGGGAAAGCGTATCCATATCGATCAGCGGAACGCCAAGGGAAGCTGCAATTTCGCGAGCACGGATCGGATAACCGTGATAAGATTCATAAATAGAATCTGGCACCATACTTCCATCGCAGACCGAATACCTTTCGCTTGTTACAGAGCAGCGATAATCGCTACGGCGCACCGGATTGATGATGATCGGAGTGGCTCCCGCATCGAGAGCTTCTTGCGCCATCGCCGTCGTCGCTGTCACAAAATCCGCTTCGTTGCTGTAAGTGCGGTCATTGATACCGAACTGGATAACCACAAAATCGCCGGACTTGAGGTTCGACTTGATCGAAGGCCAAAAGTTCTGATAGTAACCCATTGCGTATGTTCCGCCCTTGCCCATGTTCACTACGTTTACAAAGTCCGCATTCCAGAAAGCGCTGAAATCCTGACCGATACCGCGCTTCGGGTAATAACCATCATTCCAGTCCTGCATGGTGGAATCGCCACACATGTAAATGGTGATCTTCGCCCATACAGCAACAGAGAACAACATGGTCGCTATCACGACTGCTTGCCAGATTCTGCTAAACATACTCAAAACCAACTCCAACCTAATTTTTGATGAAAAGGCCTCGCAAAGCCTTGCAAACAAGGCCTGACACTTCTACGGATTGACTGTAAACTTCTTCACGGTTACCGGTTTTGAATTCACGGAAACCTTTACCATGTAGATGCCTGCAGGCAGCAGTTCCTTATGCAAGGAAACCTTATTTTCGCCGACATGCACATTCGCCGAAATCGAACGAATCGACTTACCCTGCATATTGAAGATTTCAAGCTTCGCCATGCCGGAGGCGTTCGTATTCAAAATTTCAAAAGTCGGATTGTAAGCGCTCGAATGCAACACAACCGTTTTCTGAATGGCAGTCGTATCATCCTCTCCCGAGAGATCTTCGCCCTGCTTTCCGACCGTAGAAATATCAAAAGCAAAGACGCAAATGTTCGGGCCGCCGTCCGTTGTAGCAGAAGAAAGCGTCAGGGTAAAATCGCCCTGCGGAACCGCGACCGTGACCAGTGACGTGTCCCAAGTATCCCAGCCCGTCGGCGGGAAACTGACCGTGTAACTGTTTTCGCCCATGGTCACTACCATTTTACGGTCAGAAGTTCCCCCGTTCGCATAAACAAAGGCCAAAGTCGCTGTCATATCGGATTTAGACGTAAGATAATACGAAGTAAACGAGCCTGCGACGTTTTCAAAGTTCCAATAAGCTTCGCCCAAGTATCCGGCGTGATCCGTTTCCACGAAACCAACGCTTGCGGTATCCGGCGTAGAAGCTTCGAAAACTTTCGCAAATTCCATCGATGCCGGAGCTTCTTCGAGATTCGCCGCATAAGAAATGTCCGGTTTCTTCAAATTTTTACCGACATGATCCGGCAGGTAATAACTCAGATGCGGCGGTTGGTTATAGGCCACATTCTGCCAGACAATGCTTTCGCGGTACTGAAGATCGTGCATCAACGTATACACGCGATACGGAGTCGTGTAGTTAGAAACAATAATATTCACCACGCTCGGATCCGTGCTGCTACGGGTGATGATTTCTTCGCGCCAGTCGCCAAAGATATCCGCAGAAAGGCAAGGATTCGCCTTGGTGTAATTATTCAAAGTACTATTGTTGATGCCGTAAAGGTTCAAGAAACGATCCACACTTTTAGTCGTCGAATTCCACTTTTCGATCTTACCGCCACTTCCGCCACTTCCCGTAGCGTCCAAAAGTTCATCCTGCAAGTCTCCGCTAAAATACACGCGGAAGTTTACCGAAGGCTTGTTTGTCGAAAGAAGTTCTCCCTTCACCGTGCGAACGCCACCACTCGTTCCGGACCACATTTCAAAACCACGGTTCGTAGAATCGATGTCTGCGGCAAGACCACGACCATTATCAACACCCTTGCCGTCGCCATAAGTCGCCTGCAACGTTCCCCAAATGACTTTTCCATCCTTATCGCGGAGTTCTTCCGTATAAATTGCAGCAAGGAATTCTTCGTGAACGTCATAAGTTTCAAGCCCTTCACGATCCGGATCCATATCCGAAACGTGCATAGCGTCACCATGACCGAACCCCGTTCGATAAAGGAGCGTTCCGTCATGCTTCAGGGCGGCAGAACCGTAAATAATTTCGTCAAAGCCATCGCCATTGATATCAGCAACGGTCAAGTTGTGGTTCCCCTGGCCATAAAGGCCCTGCCCCGCTGTCGGATTTTCACTGTACCAGCGACGGGTCAGATTCTTGCCGTCGAAATCGAATGCGGCAATAAAGGCTTCCGTGTAATAGCCACGGCAAAAGATCATGCTCGGATGAACGCCGTCGAGATAGGCGACCGCAGCGAGCATACGGTTGTCACGGTTCCCATAGGTATCGCCCGAAATCAGACCTCGTCCCGGCAGATAATCGATTGTCGTAATCGCCGCTCCCGTCTTGCCGTTAAATACAGTCAAGAATTCATTCCCGCTCATGATGGTACCGCTTGTGGTACGGTAATCCGCATTCGCGTCCCCCAATTACTTTTCCCGTTCCGTCTACGGTTCCATCACTTGTCTTCATTGCGATTTCCGCAATGCCGTCACCGTCAAAATCGTACACGAGGAACTGCGTATAATGCGCACCGGCACGGATATTTCTTCCCAGGTCGATTCTCCAAATTTTTGTTCCATCCAATTTATATGCGTCGATATACACATTGCCCGTATATCCGGACTGCGCGTTATCCTTCGAATTGGACGGATCCCATTTCACAATCAGCTCGTATTCGCCGTCGCCGTCCAAATCGCCCACGCTCATATCGTTCGGCGTATAGGAATAGCTTTCATTCGCCGGAGTCACCCCATCCGCAGGCGGATCGAGCTGCACCTGTTTCCAGGCCGCATGTCCATAATTATCCTTATAATATTCAGGTAGGGTGATAAAGGTCGAAGAGACATTTCCCTTTTCATCTTTTAACGTATAGACGTCTGTAATGGAGCCGGATGCGTCCACATAGGACGTTGGATCGCTGCCCGAAATTTTGGCGATTTCATTTCCATTGCGTAAAAGCGTAAACGTCGCCGTCGGTTCATCGGTTCCTAGCAAACGCCAGGAAACAAAAGTTCCCGTTCCGTTATTCGCAACGGACAGACCGCGACCGAGTTTTTCCATCTGCGCTGTTGCCGCAAAAGAATCCACAGCTAAACCACCCAGCAGTACGCTTCCGCATACACCAAGGGTTACTTTTTTCATCCAATCCATCCGCATAAAAAATCTCCTATATATGTAAAATTATTCCTCTTTTTAATTTATGCAAAAAATGGAAAAATTAACCGAAGTCTATGGACAACGGTTAGGGACAATCTTCAATGGTGTTGACAAAAGTTTACAACAAGCTTTTTAGCGAATCGCTTGGGGAATCGGCCAACGCACCGCCGGGTTTTGGTTTGCATAAGAAGCCTTGATCCATGTTTCCGAACGCGAAACACGGCTCACATGCAATTCATCGATGACGCCGTTAAAGAAATGCGTCACGCTATTCGTTTCCGAATCTCGCGGATAAATCAACTTTCCAATGATGAATAAGCTATCCGTTTCACGCACATCCGAACTCGTCCCTATGGCAGGAGTCGAAGAAACTAGAGAATCGTTCACGTACATCTTCGCACCCGAAGAATCCTGGACAACGGTCAAGAACGTCCAAACATCTGACAACGCCGAAGAATCCCTATACCAATAACGCGCCGATTGCGTCGTAGAATCCGTACCGAAGATTTCATCCGTATAAGCTTCGTAGAGCCAACTTTTTTGGTCCGAACCGGCAAGATACATCAGATGATACTGTGTTGCACCCTTGCCAAAAATCACACGGGAAAGTTCATTCCCTTCCATCTTAACCCAGACGGAGAACGTCATCGAATCCTTCACAGAAACGTCAAATTCACCACTAGCAGTCCCCGGAATAGTGACCGAACCGAAAGTTCCGCCGTAATGCAAAGCGCTGCCCGCTATCGCTTCGTCCGCGACCGTCAAAGATTCCGGAATGCCGTTGTACAAATTTCCCGACGCATCGTTTACCGTTTCTGCGCCTTCATCAAAATGCCAGACTGCAATAAATTCATTTTTAAAAACAGCCTTTGCCGAATCCGCAAAAGAACTTTCCGCGCCTTCCGCAAACGAAAGGTACAAAGTATCTTTGGAATTCACCCGGAGCTTGGGAATGCGAGCCCAAAACGTAAACTTCCCCGCCGCAGGATCTGCAAACGAAACGTCAAGCGGAATCGTATCACCGCAAAGCATAGCGGACCAAGTTCCCTCTAAACGATCCATCCCGTTAAAATCATAATCCGCAGAATCCAGGTAGAATGTGAGCGGAAAGTGCAAAAGATCTTCCGAAAGGCCGATTTGCGCCGTATTCAGCGGCACCTTGAAGCCAAACGAAACCTTTTTCGCATCCACTTGGACAGTCGAATCGGAAACCACTTCAACGCCTTTTTCCAAGGAAAGCGCATAGCCATCATCCGAAATAAACACAAATGGGTAAAGGGAATCCGCCGGGAGAGAATCCACAAAGATATTCCCCATTTTGACCGTCACCGGGCGTAAAATCGTCGTTCCCGGAACATAGACGTAACCCGTCGTTCCATCTTCAAAGCCATGCGCACCTAGGCGAACACCGCCAAGATCTTCCAAGACAGCGTCCACATCGAGAGTCGTCGTATCCGGAGTCGCAAAAAGGCCGAGCTTCAAGAACTGGCGACCCGTAGATTCATCCATTGCTTCTAAAGAAAATCCCCCCTCCGGAACTGAATCAAAGGAATAATGGCCCAGGGAATCGGAAACGCCGACAAAAACGGAATCGAGTTCATCGCCTCCCACAGCCGAAAAAGAGGCCGGGACCACTGCCACACGGGCATAGGCCGCAAGCGAGCCGTCTTCAAACCGAATCGTACCGGCGATTTCCGGATTTCCTGATTCTGCGCTATTTCCAAGGGATGTTCTGCCGTCTGAACACGCCAAAACGAATAAAGAAGCGAGAGCAATCCACGCGATCACTCCATATTTTGTTAAATTTTTGGCGTTTTTACACATATATCCCATACAACCTTGTAGACAATATATATTCTACCGGCAAAAGTACGGACAAAAAAGAATTTGCAGTGTTGTCCACAGACAATCCCACCCCCGCTTTTTTTCAAAAAATTAATGATTTTCAACCCAATGGGTGAGCACCATAATGTCTGAAGGGCGAATTCCCGGAATGCGGGAGGCGCTGCCCACGGTCAAGGGGCGAGCTTCAGCCAAACGCTCCCGACTTTCGATTGAAAGTGCCGAAATTTGGCTAAAATCGGTATCCGGGGCAAGCTTGATGCGGTCCATCTTCTTTTCGTGTTCGATTTCCTTCGCTTGGCGGGCAAAGAATCCGGCATAAGCCTCTTCGGCAAAAAGATTCCACATGTCACGACGGATAAGCTTTGAATTCGGGACGAACTTATGGAAGAACGCTTCGGGGTCGATGCCCGGGCGGCGGAGAACCGTATTCAAACGGATCGATTCACGGGTCGGAGCTTGTCCTGCCGCTTCGAGGAACGGGTTAATTTCTGCAGCGGTCACCGGAGTTTCGGCGAGGTACTTCTGTACGCGAGCCATTTCTGCCTTGCGAGCTTCCCAAGCCGCATACTGGGCGTCGTCGATCATGCCGATTTTGTGGGCGCGGTCCTTTAAGCGGGAATCCGCATTGTCCGAGCGCAAAAAGAGACGGTACTCGGCGCGGCTCGTGAACATGCGGTATGGTTCGTCGAGCAAAAAGTGCGAAAGATCGTCTGCCATGACGCCGATGTAACTTTCGGAGCGTCCGAGCATAAAAGGCTCCGCATTCTGGGTCTTGAGAGCCGCGTTGATTCCCGCGATCATTCCCTGACCCGCGGCTTCTTCGTAACCGCTCGTGCCGCAGACCTGGCCTGCAAAGTAAAGTCCCGGGATCGTCTTGCATTCAAAAGTCGGGTAAAGCTGCGTCGCATCGATGCTGTCGTATTCGACCGCGTAACCGATTTGCATCACGCGCACCTTTTCAAGCCCCTGAATCGTGTGCAAAGCGTCGAGTTGGATTTCTGCCGGAAGGCTCGAACTGAAGCCGTTCAAGTAAACGCGTTCCACATCCTTCGTTTCCGGTTCCAAAAAGAGCTGATGACCGTCCTTGTCGCCAAAGCGGTTGATTTTGTCTTCAATGCTCGGGCAGTAGCGCGGGCCTTTGCCCTTAATGCGGCCAGAGAACATCGGGCTGTCTTTAAAGCCCGAACGCAGAATGTCATGCGTTTTAATGTTCGTGCGGGTAATCCAGCAGCAGTTGCCGTTGTCGATAGGTCCTGCGGAGCGGTCGCTCATCGGCCAAGGATTTTCGTCGCCCGGCTGTTCCTGTAAAATGTTAAAGTTAATCGTCGATGGATCGAGACGGCTCGGGGTGCCGGTTTTTAAGCGGCGAAGGCGCAGCCCGTTCGAAAGAATGGACTTCGAGAGCGCATCTGCGCTCGGTTCGCCGACACGCCCACCGATGCTCGTTTCGAGACCGGTAAACATTTTGGACGCGAGAAACGTTCCGCTCGTGATGACAAGCGTTTTGGTTTCAAAACGTTCGCCCGAAAGCAGCGTGAGTTCCATTTTGCCGTTCGGCATGCGGTCAAAAGCGGCGAGTTCACCCTGGATCAGGTGCAAGCCTTTGCAATTTTCAAGCGTTTCACGGGCGATTCGGCTGTAAGCTTTCAAATCGCACTGCGCACGCGGTCCCCAAACGGCGGGTCCCTTGCTCAAATTCAGCATGCGGAACTGAATTCCCGCTTTGTCCGTCAAAAGTCCCATAAGGCCGCCCATCGCATCGATATCGCGAACGATCTGGCCCTTGCTCACTCCACCCACCGCCGGGTTACAAGACATTCTGCCGATTGCATCCAATTCCATCGTAATCATCGCCGTTTTCACGCCGATTTTCCACGCCGCATGGGCCGCTTCAATACCCGCATGACCGCCGCCGATCACCACTACGTCAAAAGAATTTTGGATTGCACTCATAGACAGCCTTCTTTTTTGCAACGCAAATTTAGAAAATCCCTTGCCAATGAAAAGAGCATTGTCTATTTTTACGGCGATGAAAAACGTAAAGAACAACAATCGCTGGTGGCGTCGGGCTTAACATAAAGTCCGGGTTTTTGCGTTATTATTAGGAGTTTTAGATAACCTTCCGGACAATTCCGGAAGGTTTTTTGTTTTTAATCAGAAGGAAAACACCATGTACAGTGACAACGGTTTCTTTGACAACTTCGGCGGCAAATATGTTGCAGAAGTTCTCCGTCGCCCGCTCGATGAACTCGAAACGGCTTTTCACCATTATATGAAGGATCCGCAGTTCCTCGCGGAACTCGCCGAAATCCAGCGCGATTACATCGGTCGTGAAACGCCTCTGCTTTTCGCCCCGCGTGCAACGGAACTTCTCGGCGGTGCCAAGATCTACATCAAGCTCGAAGGCCTTGCCAATACAGGCGCCCACAAGATCAACAACGCCATCGGTCAGGTTCTCCTTGCCAAGCACATGGGTAAAAAGCGCATTATCGCCGAAACGGGCGCGGGCCAGCACGGCGTCGCTACGGCAGCCGCCTGTGCAAAGCTCGGCTTGGATTGCACGGTTTACATGGGAGAAGTCGATGTGCGCCGTCAGCAGCCGAACGTCGCCTCCATGGAACTTTACGGAGCAAAAGTCGTCGCAGTCACGAGCGGCGCTCGCACCTTGAAAGACGCCGTGAACGAAGCGATGCGCGACTGGGCGGCACACCCGGATACAACGCACTATGTGCTCGGTTCCGCTTTAGGTCCTGCCCCGTTCCCGGACATTGTACACCGTTTCCAATCCGTCATCGGTGACGAAGTCAAGCGGCAGTGCGCAGAACGCGGCATCGATATCGGTGCGATGGTCGCCTGTGTCGGCGGGGGTTCGAATTCGATCGGTTTCTTTAGTCCGTTCATCGATGAAGATTCTCCGCGTTTGATCGGCGCAGAAGCGGGTGGCGTTGGCCCGAACATCGGCGAAAACGCAAGCCGCATGACCGGCAACGCAAGCCGCGAAGGCATTGTGCAGGGTTACAAGAGCCGTTTTCTTTTGGATGACGACGGGCAGTCCCTGCCGACGCGTTCGATTTCCGCAGGTCTTGACTACATGGGAATCGGCCCGCAGCTCGCCGCCCTCGGCATGAAGGGACGTATTGAATTCACGAGCATCCTTGACAAGGAAGTTCTCGAAGCTCTGAACTTCTTTGCAAAGAACGAAGGCGTTCTCTTTGCCCTCGAAAGTGCTCACGCCGGTGCAGCCGCCATGAAGATTGCGAAAGAAATCCCGAAGGACAAGGCGATCATCATCAATATGAGCGGCCGTGGCGACAAGGACGTCTTTATTTCGAGCCCGGTATTCCGCCCGAACGAATGGAAAAAATTCCTCGAATGCGAACTCGAACGCTTGAACGAAAACAAGGATATTCACAACGCGAAGATTATGGGAGAAAGCAAGTAATGTCTAAGATCAAATTGATGAGCCATCTCGTCGCAGGCTACCCGACAGAAGAGCTTTCCTTTGCGGCAGCCTCTGCCATGGTCCGCGGCGGTGCAAGCATTCTCGAAATCCAGCTCGCCTTTAGCGATCCTTCTGCAGACGGCCCCGCCATTCAGGGCGCTTGCACCGAAGTGCTATCCCACAATTACAAGGTCAAGGACGGACTCGCCTTTATCGAACGCGTTCACAAGGCTTTCCCGGAAGTTTCGATCTACATCATGAGTTACGGCTCCCTGATTTACACTCCGGGCGTCGATAACTTCTGCAAGCGCGCAAGCGAAGCGGGCGTTACCGGCATGATCATTCCGGATCTACCTTTTGACCACGACGAAGGCCTGACCGCCGCTTGTAAAAAGTACGGCATGGACAACATCCCGGTCGCAAGCCCGAGCATGAGCGAAGAACGCCTTTCGAAACTCGCCCACGCCGGCTTCAAGTACATCTACGCGGCCCTCCGCGTCGGCATTACCGGTACGCAGACCGTAATTGACCAGGCGACTCTCGATTTTCTTTCGAAGGTCGGTGCTGGAGGCTCCAAGGTGTACGGCGGTTTCGGCATTTCGAACGGCGAACAGTCCAAGGCGATTTCAAGCTCCGTAGATGCGGTCATCGCAGGTTCTGTCTTTGTGCGCATTATCAAGGAAAACGCAAGCGACAAGGAAGCCCTTTCGAAAGCTGTCGAAGCAAAGGCCCGCGAACTCTGCGGACTGTAAGCTTTTACTTCTAGCTAGAAAACATTGAAAAAACGCTCGGGTAAAATGATGTGAACCCCGAAAGTTGGACACAACTTTCGGGGTTCACATCACTACGCAGGTGAGTTCCTTTTTTATATCTTAAAATATTCAATCAAAGCTTTGTAGTTGTCTTGTGCTGTTAAGCATGTGTCTCTTAAAAATTCGTTGACATGTCCCCAGTTCTGTAATCCCCTGTAATAGAAAAATCTCAGTTCTTCGCTGATGATAAAAGGAGTGATTCCCTTTTGTAGGCATTGCCAAAATAGCAGTAATCGACCGACACAGCCATTCCCGTCTTGAAATGGATGAATCCTTTCGAATTGTACATGAAAATCCAAAATATCGTAGAAGGATACTTTTTTGATGGAATTGAAAGATGAAAGAAGTTTTGCTATTAGTTTGTGGACATCTTTTGGGCTTGCAGTTTTTTCGTCACCAATTTCATTAGGCAATTTTTTGTAATCGCCTACAGCAAACCAACTTTTCTGACTGTCCGAGGTATTGGTTTTTAAAATTTGGTGAAGTTGCTTGATGTGCGGTTCCGTGATTTTATCTGTGACATGGTCAATGACGTAATCTATACAACGGAAATGATTGATCGTCTCCATGATGTCGTCTATGCGAGTGTTTTCAGATGTGATTCCAAGTGTATTTGTTTCGAAAATGAATCGGGTCTGCTCTTTGGTGAGACGGTTGCCTTCAATATGGTTGGAATGATAGGTTAGGTCGATTTGCGTGCGATGGTAGATGCCGCCTTTAAGCTTGCTTTCTTTTTCTTCTCTTAAGCGTAAAAGAAGTGGCGAAAGCTTTGCTTTGCCTTTGGTTGGCTTTTTGGCGTCTACAGGAATGTTCCATGTCTTTCCTGTTAAAAAAACACCTTCGATTTTGCCTGTTTCACAGTAATTTCGGACTGTGCGTTCGCTAATCCCATGTTTTTCTGCGAATTGGGTGACTGAAATAAAATCCATAGTTGTCGGCAAGTTTAACGGTTTATCCGTTGGATAAAATATCATTTTTTGCCGATATCGGCAAGTTTTGAAAATGTCTGAATCTTCAACCATCTGAATCCGAAGACACAAACAAAATAAGCTCCACATTCAAGATTTCTATTGTTTGCATCGTTGTTCTAATTTTCCAGACGATTTTAAATTCTTTTATCGTTACCGCTTTTGATGATAATCAGAATGACACCGGGGAACATGCCATCGGTATGGCATTTGTAGCCTTGATTCTTATCGTCGGAAAATTCATTCTTTCTTTTCCAACGATACTTCTGTCTACAATCGGAATCGTAAAAGGATCCCAAAAAAAGAACAAGGGAAAGAGGCTCAATCAAAACGGTTTCATTATAAACATCGCCTGCCTCGTCATTAGCGAATTGCAAGTGTTTTTCTGGTGGTGAAACGCCTCTACTCCTTCATCGCTTCAAGAATCGCCTTTTCCAAAGCCTTTTCGCTCGGGACTCCGGGCCAAACTTTTTGAATGTAGCCGTTTTCGTCCAACAGCATGAGCGTCGGAATTGCAGAAATTCCATAGCGGCGGTTCATCTCCTGGGTCGCATCGCGGTAAAGCGGATACGGCGAAGGATGCTCCTTGTAAAACTGTTCGAGTACGGAAAGCTGTTCCGTTGAAACGCCTATCACTTCAAAGCCTCGACTGGAAAGCTTTTCGTACAAACGTCCCACGATTGGAAGCGTTTGTCGGCACGGTCCGCACCAGGTTGCCCAAAAGTCTAAAAGGGTCACCTTCGGCTTGGATTTTCTCTTTTCGCCGTTGCGGTAAAAGTTCTGCTGGAACGCAAGAGCCTTGCTTCCAATCGATGAACCTGTCAGGCTCGAAATGTCGTCGGGGCGTTCGGTGAGCTTTACATTCACCTTTTTCGTTTTTCCTTCCCGCACGATTTCAAGCGCGACCTTTTGACCGGTCTTTGCCGCCGCAAGTTCAGACTTTACCACATTCAAGCCCGTAATTTTCTTTCCGTTGATTCCCACGATCAAATCGCCGTTCTGGATATTCGCCTGCACCGCACCGGAACTCGGATGCACCCCTGCAACCTTCAACGCAATCTGCTTTTTGTAAGGCTCTTGCTTAAACACAAGACCGAGCCAAGGAGAAGCAAACGAATAACCGCCAAGGCTCACGAGTAAAAGACAAAAGAAGAAAAAACGCATCATGGATTCCTAAAAGAAGACCAAGGCGACCTGCCCCGAAATTGTGGTATAAACGGTCTTTGTCGTGTAAACCGCTTCGCGGCCTAAAGTTTCGCCGACCAAATACGAAAGGCGAATCTTTGCCTGCAACGCAAAATGGGCATGAGGCCAAGGCTTCATGTTTCGCCCGTAATCTACAAAAATCCGAGGGGCTTTTTTCCACTCGGAATTTTTCTTGAAATAGACCCCGCTCAAGCCGAGATCAAAAAAATCACTTTCCGAAAAATAATAGCGACCTGCCAATGCTGCTTCATGTACCGCTTCCGAAATTCCAAGCGAAAGATCCAAGGAAATTCCCAAGTCGTTTTCAAAGCGGTATGCGGCAAGCCCTTCAAGCCCTAAATCAAAAGCGCCCAAGTAGTACGTTGCCGAGAGGCCCGGTCCAAAAGAAAATCCGCGGTTGATGTCCAACGCCTTTTGCTCTTCTATTGCCGCGTCCTTTTCCAAAAAGAAGCCCGCATGTGCCGAAGCCACCAAAAAGATCCACAACAGAAGAAGCAGGCGTTTCATCGTCCACCTTCTTTACTTTGTACGCAATTCCGAAATATCTTTCAGATTTGCAGCACGCAAGCCATCCAAAATTTCACGGCGCATCGCATGTGCAGGCATCCAACGGAAGGCGCATACGCTGTAGCACTGAACTGCATCCGCGCCGGCGCGTATCAAGTCCAAGACCTTCATGCCGTGGTCAATACCGCCGCAAGCAATCACGCTCAACTGCGGGAACCGAGACTTTACTAGCTGCGTCATCCAGAATGTGTTCAAGTACAGTGGACGTCCACTGATACCGCCCTTGTCGCCGTCGGCACGCAAAACCTTCAAGTTTTCGTACTTCGCAAACATCGGCAGTTCCCCGATTTTTTTCGTCGGGAATGTATTGCCCACAATGACACCGTTCACGCCGTAGCGCACAAGCACATCGAGAGTCGAAATCAGCTGATGTTCCGAGAGGTCCGGGCTGAGCTTTGCGTACACAGCCTTGCGAATCGCTTGGGACTTGCGGTAATTCATGATTTCCGAGAAGAGCATTTCCACAAAACGCGTATCGAGGTCCAAACGATTTTCGCCAGTGTTCGGGCAGCTTACGTTAATTTCTATGTAATCCGCGGCCTTGTAGGCGATGGCGAAACTTTCGAGAACGTCCTTGAGCTTTTCCGCTTCGGTCATAAGCCCCGGAGTTTCCGCAACCGATATGCCGACGCTCATGCCGCTCCGGTGAATGCGCCCAAGCTGTTCATCGACGCGCTTCGAAATCACTTCAACGCCGTCGTTGTTTAAGCCCATGCTGTTATAAATCGAACGGTCTTCTTCCAAAAAACCCACACGTGGACGGTGCGGATTGCCTTCGCGATAATTGCGAGTGGCCGTTCCCACCGAGACACCGCCAAAACCGAGGTTCGCATAGTCCGCGACACGTTTTGCCGTTTTATTTGCACCGGCGGCGAGAATGATCGGAGCGCTAAGGGTAATCGGATTGCTGCGGTCCGGAAATTCGATGACCGTCTTCAGCCCCGGAGTATAATCCGGCTTGCCACCGATAAACGGAATCCAGGGAGCAAAGCGGGCAACATGCTTCAAAGAATCATGTCGGAACTCTGGAGAATTCTTAAAAATTCGACGGATCAAGGCAAGAAGTTTATCGCCTTTTAACAAATAATAATCGTGATTTTCGCACTCAACTGTCATATTTGACTAAATTAACAAAAAAACATAAAAGAATACCAGGTTACCGAAATGAATGAAACTCTACCGACTCGTATTCACGAGATGTTCCCGCGCTACGTCAAGACCTTGGAAGATTTGATCCGAATTCCGTCCATCAGTTTTGACAATTTTGACCAGAACGAAGTTTTGCGTTCCGCGAACGCGGTAAAGGAACTGTTTGAAAACCACGGTTTTGAAAACGCCCAGTTCTTGACGCCGCCTAGCGGACGTCCATCGGTCTTTGCCGAACTCAAGACGAATCCGAAGAATCCGACGATTCTCCTGTATGCGCATCACGATGTGCAGCCGACCATGCGCGAAGCTCTGTGGATCAGTTCCCCGTTCGTTCCGGAAATCCGCGACAACCGTCTTTACGGTCGTGGCGCAGCCGACGACAAGTCGGGTATCGTTCTGCATTTGGCGGCCGTCACGCAGGCTCTTGCTGTTTGCGGAAACCGCATGCCGAACATCAAGTTCTTGATTGAAGGCGAAGAAGAATGTGGAAGTTCGGGCTTCGAATCGATCCTGACGAAGAACAAGGAGCTTCTCAAGTGCGATGCTGTAATTATTGCGGACCTTTCGAACTTTGACGAAGGCGTGCCTTCGCTCACCACGAGTCTGCGCGGCATGTCTGCAGTCTCGGTCGTTCTCAAGTCGATCAAAACACCGCTCCATTCCGGATCTTGGTCCGGCCCGATTCCGGACCCGGTACAGGCTCTCTGCAAAATAATCGCTTCGCTCACCGATAGCGAAGGCAACATCCTGGTGGAACATTTTAACGACGGCATTACCCCGCCGACCCAGGAAGAGCTCGACAGCTACAATGCTTTGAACTATACCGAAGAAAAGCTTCGCAAGGAAGCGGGCATTCTTCCGAACACCGAACTGCTCTGCGACAAAGATGAAATTCTCACGACCCTTTGGAGAAAGCCATCGATCGTCGTCACCGCCTTTGAAGCCGGTTCCCGCACCCATGCGGGCAACGTGCTGCAAGATTCCGCCTACGCCCGCATCGGCATTCGCCTTGCACCAGGCATGCAGGCAGACCGCTGCACGCTCCGTTTGATCGATCATTTGAAAAAGAACTGCCCGAACGGTCTTGAAATTTCCATTTTCCCGGAAGACGGCGCAAATCCGTTCACCACGGACGTTTCGCATCCCTATTATTCGCTCATGCGAGATTCCATGACCAAGGCTTACGGAACCGAAGCCAAGTACATCGGCTGCGGCGCATCGATTCCGGGTGCACAGCTCTTCCGCAACACGTTCGGTGACATCCCCATTCTCATGACCGGACTCGAAGATCCAAAATGCAATGCCCACGGTGAAAACGAAAGCCTGGGACTCAAGGATTTTGAAAGCGGCATTATCGCCGAAGCACTCTTCTTTGAAGGACTTTCCAAATGAAACTCGTCGTTTTGACCGGTGCAGGCATTAGCGCAGAATCCGGGCTGCGCACGTTCCGCGGCAATGATGGCCTTTGGGAAAACGAACCCATCGAAGCCGTGGCGACTCCCGAAGGATATTTCCACGACAAAAAGCGCGTGAAAAATTTTTACAACGGACTCCGCGTCGGGCTCTCCAAGTTCAAACCGAATGCCGCCCACATCGCCCTAGCGAAGCTCGAAGAAAAACTCGGCGATGACTTTTTGCTCATCACCCAAAACGTCGACGATCTGCACGAACGCGCCGGTTCTAAACGCGTGCTGCACATGCACGGCTACTTGAAGAAGCTCCGCTGCGAAAAGAACGAAGGCCACGTTTTTGACTTTACCGGTGAAGAAACGATGGAAACCCAATGCCCGATCTGCGGCGCCATGAGCCGTCCGCACATCGTCTGGTTCGGCGAAATTCCCCTGTACATGGAAAGAATCGAACGCGCTTTGCAGAATACCGATGAATTTGTCTACATCGGCACGAGCAGTGTTGTTTACCCGGCGGCAGGATTCAAGCAGATCGCCAAACATTTCGGCGCACACGTCACCTGCCTGAATTTGGAAATCGACACGAGCGATCCGAATACCGACACGAACATCCAGGGCAAAGCGACCGAAGTCGTTCCCCGTTGGTGCGAAGAATTTTTGCAAAAGATCAAGAAGTAAAAAATGGAAAAGATTAAAAAGACGAACGCAGCACGCAGCCTCGACCAAAAGCACATTGCGTACGAATTAATTCCGTATCCTGTTGACGAAAACGATCTCGGCGCAGAACATGTCGCCGCAACGTTAAACGAACCTGTCGAACGCGTGTTCAAAACGATTCTCGTCCGCGGCGACAAAACAGGTCCAATCATCGGTGTTGTACCGGGCCACTTGGAAATCTTTTTGAAGGGCCTCGCCAAGGTTTCCCAAAACAAGAGTGTCGAAACCGTTCCGCTCAAGGAGCTTTTACCGCTCACCGGTTATATCCGTGGCGGCTGCTCCCCCATTGGACTTAAAAAACCGTTCCCGGTGTTTATCCATGAAACGGCTTTGAACTTTGACTATATCTATGTGAGCGCCGGGCAGCGCGGTTTACAGCTCAAGCTCGACCCCAAGGATCTGGTGAAAGCGGTAAACGCAACCGTTGCCGCAATCGCAGAACCTAAACCGCATTTGTAAGCCCGAGCTTTTGCACCATTTCGATATCGCCACGGATCGTGGTGCCGCTCGTGGTGAGCATATCGCCGGTGATGCAAGCGCTTACGCCCGAAACAAAAGCTCTTTCGCCAAAGTCGCTCAAAATCTTTCGGCCCGCAGCCATGCGAATGTTTGCCGTCGGATTGATGTAGCGGAAGAACGCCAAAGTCCGCAGAAGATCTTCTGCGGAAATTTGTTTTAAATGTTCGAGCGGAGAACCCGGAATCGGCATTAACGCATTGATCGGAATCGAATCGATTTCGAGTTCCGCAAGACTCATCGCCATATCCAAGCGGTCTTCCCAGGTTTCACCCATGCCGATGATACCGCCCGAGCAAACAGCAAGGCCGACTTCCTTGACCATGCGAATTTCTCGCATTTTGTCTTCGTAAGTATGCGTTGTGCAAATGTTCGGGAAGTTGCGACGGCTGGTTTCGATGTTGTGATGGTAGCGGGTTACACCCGCCGCCTTCAAACGTTCGATCTGTTCCCGCGAAAGGAATCCCATGCTCGCGCAAAGTCCAAGCTTTAACGTACGATGCATTTCTTCGTAGGCTTCGATCGCCATATCGAATTCTTTGCCCGTCAAAGCGCGGCCCGCGGTTACCAGCGCGTAACGGTTCACGCCTAGGCTTGCATTGCGCGCTCCTTCAGCCACAATCTTTTCCGGAGGAAGAAACGGATACTCTTCGCATTGCGTGTGGTGATGGGCGGACTGAGCACAGTACTTGCAGTTTTCCGGACAACGGCCGCTTCGTGCGTTAATGATCGTGCAAAGATCGACACGGTTACCGCAGAAGTGCTTCTGAATCCAGCCAGCACCCTTTAAAAGTTCATCGAGGTCACAAGTGAGGAAAAAGGACAGATCGTCACCGCGCACAATGCGATGTCCGTCGATAATCCTCTGGGCCAACTCCAAGAGATCCACTTTTGCCATTGACTGATCCAACCTTAGGCATGATTGCCGGGCAAATCTTCCTTCGTAAATGTCAATTTTTTACCGTCTGCATCCGCGTCGATTTTTACCGTCGAGAAGTCTGTGAAGGTTCCCATCAACAGACCTTCCGAAAGTTCGTCTTCCACGAGCTGCTGAATGCTTCTGCGGAGCGGTCTTGCGCCAAGAGCCGGATCGTAACCATGATCCACGATCGCTTCCTTCGCCTTCTCCGAAAATTCAAGCAGCACGCCGCGTTCCGAAAGGTTATTCTGCACGTTGCCAAGCAGAATGTCCACAATCTGAATCAAGTCCTTCTTGTTCAGGCTGCGGAAAACAATCTGGTCATCGATACGGTTCAAGAATTCTGGCGAGAATACGTTCTTCGCTTCTTCATGAATCGTCGCTTCCATGCGTTCGTAATCATCCGATTCCGAAAGCTTTGTAAAGCCCATACCGGTGCTGTGCTTTACTTCACGGGCGCCGACGTTCGAAGTCATGATGATGATCGTATTCTTAAAGTTAATTTTACGACCGAAGCTATCGGTGAGCTGACCATCGTCCAAAATCTGCAGCAGCAAATTGTAGACGTCCGGGTGCGCCTTTTCGATTTCATCGAGAAGCACGACCGAGTACGGGTGCTTGCGCACCTTTTCCGTGAGCTGTCCACCGCCTTCTTCGTAACCGACGTATCCCGGAGGCGCACCGATCAAACGGGAAATGCTGTGCTTTTCCATGTATTCGCTCATATCGATCCGGATCATGGAATCTTCAGCGCCAAAGAGCGAAAGCGAAAGAACCTTCGCAAGTTCCGTCTTACCGACACCGGTCGGGCCGAGGAACAGGAAGCTTCCCATCGGACGGCGCGCATCGCGAATGCCCGCACGGGAACGGCGAATCGAACGGACGACCGATTCCACGGCGCGGTCCTGTCCAATGATGCGCAGCTTGATTTCCTTGTCCAGATTGATCAGCTTCTTCGTTTCTTCATCGGCCAAGCGGGAAATAGGAATCCCCGTCATCTTGCTGATGACATCGCGGATCATATCTTCATCCACGATCAAGCATTCCGTTTTGCGCTTTTCGAGCCACTGTTCCTTGACTTCCGCGATCTTCTTCTGAAGTTCATCGGATTCGTCACGGTACTTGGCAGCGTCTTCAAACTTTTCCGTGCGCAAGGCCTCTTCCTTGTTCGAAGTCGCTTCGGCAAGGCGTGTTTCCATGTCGCGGAGTTCCGGCGGAACCGCCATGCTTGCAAGGCGCATGCGAGCGCCCGCTTCGTCAATCACGTCAATCGCCTTATCCGGCAAGAAGCGTTCCGAAAGATAGCGATCGCCCAAAGTAACAGCCGCTCGGATCGCTTCCGACGTGTACTTCACCTTGTGATGGCGTTCGTAACGGTCCACAAGACCGTTCAAAATTCTGATCGATTCTTCGACTGTCGGCGGATTCACCAAGATTTTCTGAAAACGACGTTCGAGAGCCGCATCCTTTTCGATGTACTTGCGGTATTCATCCACCGTCGTTGCGCCGATACACTGGAGTTCCCCACGGGCAAGAGCCGGCTTAAAGATATTCGAAGCGTCCAGGCTTCCTTCCGAGCCGCCTGCGCCGACGATCGTGTGCAATTCATCGATAAAGAGAATCACCGCGTTTTCGTTCTTCTGAAGCTCCATGATCAGAGCCTTCAAGCGTTCTTCGAACTGGCCGCGATACTTGGTACCGGCGACCATCGCGGCGACGTCCAACGTAATCACACGCTTGTTTTCGAGCAGTTCCGGAATCTTCTTATTGACAATCTTCTGAGCGAGACCTTCGACGATAGCCGTTTTACCGACGCCCGGTTCGCCGATGAGAACCGGATTGTTCTTTTTGCGGCGGCAAAGCACCTGAATCAAGCGTTCAATTTCTTCAGCACGTCCAATGATCGGATCGAGCTTTCCCTGGCGAGCGAGAGCCGTCAAGTCACGACCGAAATGATCAAGAATCGGAGTCTTGGACTTTTGTTCCTTATCGCGGCGCGGTGCAAAATTGCGGGCAAGGTCTGGATCCATTCTCTGCGGACGAGATTCGTCCTTCACTCTTTCAATCGCCTGACGCAGAGCGTTATATTCGACACCGGCAGCTGTCAAAGCGGCGGCAGCATGCGATTCGGAAACCTTTAAAAGCGAAATCAGAACGTGTTCTGTCCCAATGTAATTGTCATCGAGCATCCTAGCTTCCACAGCGGCAGCCTGCAAAACGTCCTTCGCATGTTCGGTGAACGGCAACTGGGAACCTATCGTCATCATGCCGCCGGCTTCCGAAATCGAGCGTTCCACATCCTGAGCGAGATTTTCAAGATTCACTCCGAGCGTCTTGAGCGCGGCAGCGGCAAAGCCAGCACCTTCGCGCGCAATGCCCAAAAGCAAGTGTTCCGTTCCGACATGTTCGGAATTCAAACGTCTCGCTTCATCTCTTGCGTACTGCAAGACTTTTCTCACACGATCTGTAAAGCGACCTGACATTGTTTAAATCTCCTTCGCATTAAAATCTTGATATGGAACCAAGATGCCTCCCTGCATGTGAACACGTTTCGTGGCAAATTCCGCCATCCGTTCGTCGTGCGTTACCACGAGCAGGGTTTGCTTGTAATCTTCGTTAATTTGTTTAAAAAGCTCATTCAGCATCCGGGCATTCTTTTCGTCCAAGTTGCCGCTCGGTTCGTCGGCCAGGAGAACATCCGGATTGTTCATCAAGGCGCGGGCCACGGCAACACGCTGACGTTCACCGCCCGAAAGTTCGCGCGGCAAATGCTTTAAGCGGTCCTTCAGGCCCACCTTCTGCAAAAGTTCTTCCGCATGTTCCTGAACCGTTTTCAAGTTCACATGCGGATTCAAAATGCGAGCCGGAACGCAGACGTTTTCAAGCGCCGTAAATTCCGCAAGCAGATGGTGGAACTGGAAAACGAATCCGACCTTCTTCGAATGGTATTCATCCTTTTCCGCGGAATTCATCTTTCCAAGGCTCTTGCCGTTGAAGATAATTTCGCCCGAAGTCGGCGTATCCAAGGCGCCCACTAGATTCAAAAAGGTGGACTTGCCCGAGCCCGAAGCTCCAGTCAGCACGCAAAATTCGTTTTTCGAAAGTTCAAAATCGACGCCCTTCAAAATTTCAAGGCGTTCCCCCGTTTCGCAAAAGACTCGGGTCAAGGCTTTGGTTTCAAGCAAGATATCACTCATGGCGTATTGCCCCCACCGGATCGAGCTTTGAAGCCTTCCAAGCCGGAAGGAGCGTCGAAAGCGTGCAAAGAAGAATACCGACCACGAACACGACAATTACATCGAGCGGATTGATCAGGACCGGGAAATACGGCAACACGTAAACATCGCCCGGCAGCGTAATGAAATGGTAGGACTGCTGTAAACCGCAGAGCGCAAGTCCCACCGTACCACCGAGAATCGTACCGCCGACACCGATGAAAGAACCCATCAGCATGAACACGCGCATCACACCGGCCTTCGAAAGTCCCATGCTGCGCAGAATGCCGATTTCCTTCGTCTTGTCCGTCACCACCATGATGAGCGAACTGATAATGTTGAACGCCGCCACGAGAATGATCAAACAGATAATCGCCGCCACGATGAACTTTTCGTAATTCATCCACTTGAGCAACGTAATGTTCTTGGTTTTCCAGTCGATAAAGTAATACGGATATCCGATGACTTCGCCCGCACGGTCTGCGCTTTCGCTCGCCTTCCACTGGTCCTTCACACGGAACTGCAGGCCGGAAACCTGGTTTGAATCCATGCCCAAAAGTTTCTGTGCTTCCGGGATTCCAATGTAGGCGATGTTTCCATCGTATTCGTACATGCCCGTTTCAAAAATTCCAGAGACGACACAAGAAAGAATCTTGGGACCGCCCGAAGACATCGTCGCCTCGGTACTCTGAAAGGTCTGCAAAATGATCTTGTCGCCGACGAGCACCTTCAGACGGTTCGCAAGCGAAATGCCAAGGATCACCGCCGGACGACGGTCAAAATTCGAATCGGGAAGACTGTCGAGCGAATAGTTTCCGCTCACGATCTTTTCCGAAAGGTCCACCACTTTTTTCGAACGTTCTGGATCGATGCCGTACAGCACAATGCCGTCGTTCACCTTTTTGGAACTGATGCCGACTTTGTAAATGACAAAAGGCGCCGACGCTACGACATCGGAGTCGTTCGCCATCACCTTATCCGCAATCGTATTGAAGTCTTCTACAGGATCGCTGCGGTACGCGTACATTTCAAAATGCGCGTCCTTGCCAATCATCTGTGCGGTGACTTCTTCTTCAAAGCCGTTCACAGCCGAAAGCGCAACGATCAAAGCGAACACGCCGATACTCACCCCCAGCATACTGAAGATGCCTATCAGCGAAACAAAAAGGCTTTTACGTTGCGCACCGAGGTAACGCCATGCAATCAGAAGTTCGAGTTTATTCATGGATCTCGCGAACCACCTCCAGCTAAGCTTAAGTTTCCGGCTTCATCAACGGGAAGAGGATCACATCACGGATCGTCTGCTGGTTGGTGAGGAGCATGATCATACGGTCAATGCCAAAGCCAACACCACCGGTCGGCGGAAGTCCGGATTCCACAGCGTCGAGGAAGTTTTCATCCATCGGGTGCGTTTCACCTTCACCACCGCGACCACGGCGAACCTGATCTTCCAAAAGTTCGCGCTGACGGATGGGATCGTTAAGTTCGGTATAAGCGTTACCGAGTTCCCAGCCATTTGCATACGGTTCAAACTGTTCGATCAAATCCGGGTTCACACGGTGGCTCTTGCAGAGCGGCGTGCTTTCCTTCGGCATGTCGATGATAAACGTCGGCTGAATGAGCTGTTTTTCCACGGTGAGTTCAAAGAGTTCAATAATCGCACGGCCACGAATCCATTCGCCGTCCATCGAGCCGCCGAGCTTCTGGATGACAGCCTTCAGGTCATCGTCCGACATCGTGGTGACATCATAGCCGCCGAACTTCTGGATGGCATCGTACATCGTATAACGCGGCCACGGAGCCTTGAAGTCGATTTCCGTGCCCTGATAATTCACCTTCGTCGAACCCGTTGCAGCAATCGCTGCACGTTCGTAAATGTTTTCGAAGTGAATCATCATGTCGTTGTAGTCTGCATAAGCCTGGTAGAATTCTAGACCGGTGAATTCCGGGCTATGCGTACGGTCCATGCCTTCGTTGCGGAAGTTCTTCGAGAATTCGAAAACGCGTTCCATACCGCCGACAATGCAGCGCTTCAAATAAAGTTCCGGTGCGACGCGCAAGTAGAGCGTCATGTCCGCCGCGTTGTGGTGCGTGGTAAACGGACGCGCATTGGCACCGCCGTAAATCGGCTGTAGCGTCGGGGTTTCTACTTCGATAAACTTGTTTTCGAGGAGATATTCACGAATGGACTGAAGCACACGGCTGCGCTTGATAAAAACATCACGCACGTCATCGTTCAAAGCCATGTCGATGTAACGTTCGCGATAGCGGGTGTCCACATCCTTGAATTCGTTGAAAATCTTCTTATTGCCGTTTTCGTCGATGATTTCCTTAGGAACCGGGAGCGGACGCACGGCCTTCGAAAGCATCGTAATCTTTTCCGCCTTGACGGAATATTCCCCTGTCTTGGTTTCCATCATGGTGCCATCGACACCGACGAAGTCGCCGAAGTCGATCATCTTGACGATTTCATAATCCGCTTCGCCAACGATGTCCTTGGCGCAAACGATCTGAAGACGACCGTAGCGGTCTTTCAAATGCATAAAGCAGAGTTTACCCTTGCGATTGAAACGAATGACGCGACCGGCGAAAGCGATTTTCTGTTCCGATTTCAGAAGTTCATCTTTCTGGTTGCGAAGATCTTCCGAAGTGTGAGTACGGTTGAACTTGTGCGGATACGGGTTGACGCCCATTTCCTTGAACTTTGTGAGCTTGTCGAGACGAGCCTTAACTTGGTCATTCATTTCTTGCATGGTATGAATCCTATAAAAAGATTTTTGCGCTTCCAAAGATAGAAATTCTAGGCTTTTCCGAACTGCAAGAACGCAAAAAAGGCTGCCCGATAGGGCAACCTTTTCTAAGCTTTTCAAGAATGTCTTACTTGTTCATGCGGCAGCGCTTTTTTTGAAGCGGAGACATGCCCGGCTGATCGCAAGGATCCGAAGAAGTTGCCCTCTCTGCAGAGGCGGCCGGCTTTGCCGTTGCAGTAGAAGTCGTTGCCTTCTGCCGCTTTGCAGCCTGTTCCGCCTGCATCTGCTGAAGCTTGCGCTGACGCGGAGAAAGGTTCTCGTTGGAAGCGGCTGCTGCAGCACGGGCCTTTTGGGCCTGGACTTTCTGAGCCTGTTCCGCCTTCTGCTTTCTTGCGGCCTCTTCCGCTGCGGCTTCTTCGCGAGCCGCCTGTTCAGCAGCTGCAATCGAATCGCGGCGAGCCTTTATCGCATTCTTCTGGCGTTCAGCAGCGGCCTTACGAGAAGCCTGTGCCTGAGCCTTGGAAAGCGGATGGGCAGAAGCCTTGAAAATCGCGTTCGCGTTTTCCGGATTTCTGAACACATCACCCGGATTGCCGCGCTTGCCCTGGGCATCTTCAAGGGCTCCCTTAGCCCAAGCATCGCTTGCAATCGGCGGAAGGAGCGACAACTTCAAGTTCTGGATTTTTGTAGGGAATTCATCGACACCATCCGAATAGTACATCATCACGTCATAAATACCTGCCTGGTATTCAAGACCGTCAGATGCGCCAATCGGAGCTTCCGAATAGGCGACGACAATATAAAGCTGGTCATCGTCCATGCTGTAAAAAAGCATGTCCGGATCCCCCTGAGGCGCTTTGACGTCACCTTCGGCAACAAAAGCCCAAGGTGCGTAGTCAACGCGAATCGAGAAATGGTGATAACCCTTAGAAGCTTCCGAAAGCGAAAGATAGTCCGCGTCAAAAGCCTGGAACGAAGGTTTCACCTGCGCAAAGGAGAGAATTGCGCAGCCAAGAACCAAGAACATAGCCAATTTCTTAAGCATTTTATTCTCCTAAACAAAAGCCTTACTTGTTGAAGAAGAGCGCCTTGGCCGCTTCAAACATAGCGTCCTTTTCTGCTTCTTCACGGCATTCCGTATAAATGCGCACCTTCGGTTCCGTACCAGACGGACGGATGAGCATCCAGGAATCGTCTTCGAAAATAATCTTCACGCCGTCCAAAGTCAAGACTTCGCGAACCTTCTTTTCCTTGTCGCCGATCTTGACCACAGTGCCGACCTTAGCCTTGCAAGCCACAGCGTTCACCTGAGCGACGAGCGGATCGCCAACGAGGGACTTGTCCACTTCGAAGCCTGCGCGGTTCGGGTAGAATTCGCCGAATTCCTTATAAAGTTCTTCGAGGTATTCGCCGAGGTTCTTGCCGGTCGTTGCCATGATTTCGAGAGCGAGAAGAAGGCCGAACTGAGCGTCCTTTTCGAGCGTGTTGTTCAAGCCCGAAATACCGTCGGATTCTTCGAAAGCGATGAGAGCCTTCGGATTCGCCTTGCGGGCAAGCCACGGGCGGAAATTCTTGAAGCCGACCGGAGTTTCCATCACCGGAGCGCCGAGCTTGTTCGCAATGACGTTCACAAAATTGGAAGTAGCGACGGACTTTGCGACAACGCCCTGTTCCTTGCGCCAGGTCACCATATAGTGGTAAGCGATTGCGCCGAAACGGTTCATGTCGATTTCACGGGTGCCGTCGTAAAAGCGAACGCGGTCACCATCCGGGTCGAAAATGCAGCCGAGACGGAACCAGCTCTTGCTCTGGTCGAGAATCTTCTTCACGCCTTCGAGGTTCTTGGAACTCGGTTCCGGAGCGATTCCGCCGAACAGAGGATCGTCTTCGGTACGCAGGCACATGAGGCACTGTGGATTGCCGAGAATCACGTTCGGACGCTTGCGGGTTGCGCCGTGGACGTGGTCGCAGACGAGGGTCAAGCGGCCTTCGTCGAGAAGCTTCTGGATGCGGGCGAACTGGATCGTGCCCTGCTTGTGGAGGAATTCGTTGTAAACTTCAATGGAATCAAAAGCCTTCATTTCGACTTCTTCGAGGTCTTCACGCTTGAAGTCCTTCATGAGTTCGTTCGAAATGCGGGTAATGTGGCAAGTGATTTCCGGACCCGCAGGACCGCCATCAGCCGGGTTGAACTTGATACCGGCATAGTTGGACGGGTTGTGGCTCGGGGTCATGTTGATCGAGCAAGCGGCCTTGAGAAGTTCAACGGCGGCGGAGAATTCCGGCGTAGCCATTTCGCCACCGTAGTAGATTTTCTTCACGCCAGCCTTGGCAAAGACCTGAGCGACTGCCTTGCAGAATTCATCACCGAGAAGACGGTTGTCGTGACCGAGTACGATACCGCGTTCCTGAAGTTCTTCGAAGTTAGCAACGCCAAGAGCTTCAAGGAGTTCCGCATCCGCTTCTTTGTACATGCGAATGATAGCAGTAGCGATCACTTCGACTGTGCGGAGGGTGAATTCCGTACCGATTTCACCGCGGAAGCCGGACGTACCAAAGCTTACCTTGCACGGTTCGACACTTGCGAGGGCGATCTTCTTGACGTCTTCGACAAGATGCATGTCGGTGGCGGGGTTGAATTCAGAGGACTGGATCTTTTTCCAAAGTTGAGCAGCTGTTTCCATCAGTATTCCTATTAGGTGAATTTGACGCCCATAATCTAATAAATTTCTATTTTTGGGAGCATGATTAAACTTAAAATTGCAAAGCATGTCGCAGACAACACTGAAGCCCATGCATTATTCTATGTAAAAAAAGCCGTTCAATTCTCCTCGGTTCTGTCCGAAAATGGAGAAATTCGAGTTGCGAACGTCCTCTCCGAAATGGAAAAAGGCATCTGCCAAGATCTTGAAATCGTCGAAATCGACGGTCACAAGACCATTTTTGTAAACGCCGCCATGGAACGCGGACTGTCCTCCCTGGATCATCTTCGTATGGCGGGCTACCGTTTGGGCAAGCGCGCCCGCCAAAAACAGTTCAAGACTGTCAAACTTCTGCTCGCAGACGCCGCAGACGAACAGGCGAAGGCGATTTTCCACGGTCTGTATTACAGCGCCTACAAGTTCGACAAGTACAAGTCGAAAACGACCAAGGACTTCACCGTCACGTTCGACATCGAAGCGGACGAACGCACCAAGGACTTTGAACGCATTGCGGCAGAAGTCGCCGTAGAACAGCACTATACAAACCTCGCCAAGGACTTGATCAACACGGTCGGTTCCGAGCTTTACCCAGAGGCTTTTGCCCACATCGCCATCCGCGAAGCCCACAAGGTTCCAGGTGTCGCCATCTCGATTCTGAATTCAAAGCTCCTCGCCAACGAAGGCTTCAACGGACTCTTGACCGTCGGTGGCGGAAGCCGTTTTGAACCGTGCATGGTCAAGCTCACCTACAGCCCAAAGAACGCTCCCAAGGACAAGCACCTTGCAATTGTCGGCAAGGGCATTACCTTTGACACCGGCGGAATTTCCTTGAAGCCTGCCAAGAACATGAAGGAAATGCAAAGCGACATGTCGGGCGCGGCAGCAACCCTTGCCGCCATCTGCGCCGCAGCAGAGCTCAAAATTCCGCTCAAAATTTCCGCCTACCTTTGCCTTGCCGAAAACCGAATCGGTTCCGGAGCCGTGCTCCCGGGCGATATCTTCAAGGCGAAGAACGGCAAGACCGTGATGGTCGATAACACTGACGCCGAAGGACGCCTGGTGCTTTCGGACGGCATCTGTGCCGCTGCCGAAAACGGTGCGACGCACATCGTGGACCTTGCCACGCTGACCGGCGCCATGGTCCGTGCACTAGGCCCGGCAATCACCGGTTACTTCACAAACGATGAAGAACTTTCCCAAAAGATCAAGGCCGCGGGCGACGCAACCTGCGAAAAGTTTTGGCAAATGCCGCTCGAAGACGAATACGCAAACGAGCTCGACGATCACTATGCCGATCTTTCAAACATCGGCAAAAGCGCCGGTGCAATCCTTGCGGCACTTTTCCTCCGCGAATTCGTTCCGGAAGGAATCAAGTGGTCTCACTGGGATATCGCCGGTACCGCCTATGTGGAACGTCCTTGGAAGTATACGACTTACGGAGCCACGGGCATCGGTGTCCAATCCCTTATTGAACTCTCACGTGAACTTGGAGACAAAGCGTGAAAAACGTAGATACGATCGCCGTTCTTGACTTCGGCGGACAATATGCGCATCTGATTGCAAATCGCGTGCGTCGGCTTGGTGTCTTTACCGAAATACACTCCCCTAGCGCTCCGGTGAGCGAACTCGAAGGAGTGAAGGGTATCATTTACAGCGGCGGACCTTCGAGCGTGTATGCCGCAGATGCTCCCGAATACAATCCGGAAATCCTTTCGCTCCCGGTGCCAAAGCTCGGCATCTGCTACGGTCACCAGCTGATCGCGCAGCAGCTCGGCGGACACGTGGAACCGGGCAAGATCAAGGAATACGGCATTGCAGACCTGATCGTCGGCGATGAAAAATGCCCGCTGCTGAAGGGACTTCCGAAAGAAAGCCCGATGTGGATGAGCCACGGCGACCAGGTGACAAAGCTCCCGGAAGGCTACAAGATCGTGGCAAGCACGAAGGACTGTGCCGTTGCCGCCGTCGCTTTCGACAGCGAGAGTCCCGACCGCCAGATTTACGGTATCCAGTTCCACCCGGAAGTCACGCACAGCAAGTTCGGCATGAAGCTTCTCGAAAACTTCGTCGACATCACCGGCGCACAAAAGACCTGGAACATGAAGAGCTACCTGCCGCTCATCACGGAGCGCATCCAGGAACAGGTCAAGGACCGCAAGGTGTTCTTGCTCGTTTCGGGCGGCGTCGACTCCACCGTTGCCTTTGTACTTTTGAACCGCGTTCTCGGACCGGAAAAGGTTCTCGGTCTGCACGTGGATAACGGCATGATGCGCCTTGGCGAATCCCAGAAGATCATGGACTTCCTCACGAAGGAAGGCATGAACAATTTGAAGGTGTGCGATGCAAGCGAACACTTCCTCGAAAAGCTCAAGGGCGTGACCGCTCCGGAAACGAAACGCGGCATCATCGGCAAGGAATTCCTCACCGTGAAGGACGAGGAAATGGCAAAGCTCAACCTGGATCCGAACCAGTGGATGATGGCACAAGGCACCATCTACCCCGACACGATCGAAAGTGGCGGAACGAAGAACGCCGACAAAATCAAGACGCACCACAACCGTGTGCAAGAAGTCCTGGATCTCATGGAAAAGGGTCTTGTTCTTGAACCGCTCGCGGATCTGTACAAGGACGAAGTCCGTGCCCTCGGTGAAGAACTCGGCATTCCGCACAACCTCGTGTGGCGTCACCCATTCCCGGGCCCGGGCCTTGGCGTGCGTCTGCTCTGCAGCGATGGCGTTCTCACGAATGATATGGTGCAGTTCGATAACGTAAAAGATAACGACGGAAAGTCCCTCGCCGAATACCTCCAGGAAAACCACATCGACGGCTATCTGCTCCCGATCAAGAGCGTGGGCGTCCAGGGTGACGGCAGAACCTATGCGCAGCCGTTCCTCATCACGACTCCGGGCTTAAGCTGGAAGCTGTGCGAAAAGTTCTCCACGGAACTTGCGAACCGATTCAAGGCTATCAACCGCGTGATTTACCAAATCGGCAGCGTCGCAAAAGAAGCTCCGGTACTCGTTCCGCAGTACGCCACCCGCGAAAACTTCGATACGCTTCGCAAGTTCGACAACATTTGTACGGAATTCTTGCAGGAAAACGACCTGTACGAAAAAATCTGGCAGATGCCGGTGGTTTCCGTCCCGCTCCACGTTCAGGGCAAGCCCTGCATTGTGATGCGCCCGGTGAACAGTACCGAAGCCATGACCGCAAACTTTGCCGAAATCGACCAGGGCCTTCTCGCAGGGCTCTGGCGCAAGTTCGAAGCGGACGACGCGGGCAGCCTCTGGTACGATGTGACCCACAAGCCACCTGGCACTATCGAATGGGAATAATTGCAGCTGTAAGGTTCCAACCCCTTTAGCAAAGGCCTCTGAGAGTTGAGAGTTAACTCAGAGGCTTTTTCGTATGTGCAACAAGGTTTGAAACTGGGTTCTTGCCTTTGCGTCAACCCACTAATACTTATCTGAACAGCATTTTCAACAGCTGCAATTTGGCTTAATCTTTTCTTTTGAAATGGCGTCGTAACTTTATTTCTTCCATACATTTTCGCGATGATACTTCAGATACGGCAAGTGATGGGCGTCTATCCAGCGAAGGCGCATGTCAGGATAGATACCAACCCTTCTCAGATTCGATTCATTCAGCTGAGACGATAGCATTATATTACCGGCATCGTCGAAGGAAACTAAACCTTTGTCAAAGAGTGCATCCAGGTTGGCGCTTAGAAGGAATCCATTGTACACGTCGAGGCGTTCTTCAGCGGAGCTACAATCCTTCCACGGCTTCGCGTGACTGGCACGAAGAATTTCTGGAATTGTGCAGTTAGTGACGGCACAGGCTCCTTTCCAGTAGTTCATTAAGGCTTCACGGTACACATCTTGGCCAACACGCTGCTTGACGGTTTCCTCGGTTTCTGTTGCCGGTAGGCCTCCGGCGACAATCTGACGCCAACGAGTATTATATATATCAATCGGTGTCGGCGGCAAGGCAATGAACAGTTCTTGCATACGGCGCAGTACACGACGAAGCGACTCGTATTCACGCTCTTGAACAATAAATTCTTGATCGTTGACATAGAAGGCGCCGTTGATGCGGAGTTCGGCTTCATTGAAGGTCGCGGTAAAGGTCACGTCCATTTCGTGGGCACAGCACTTGACCGTAACACGTTCATTATGCGAAGCGCTGCCCAGAGTGACGGAATCCGGACCGTCGGACTCCACGATGCTCCAGCCGCTATCGGCTCCGGCCTTTTTTATCAGTTCCCGTTCAGTAAAGGTCATACTAAGCAGCCCTTTCTAAAGAGTTGCACGCTATTCAGACATATTGAATGTCTTCTGAAATACAATTTTCTGGAAATATTTTTCTTATTCTGTCGAAACACCCGTTTCGTTGCCAGAAGCAAACCTGAATTTGGCGTTTTATATGATAAACAGCAGCATTTGCTTTATCAAAATGCAGTATTGGGTCTCCTCCTAAATCCATTCCGCCTTCAGCTAATGTGCGAATAGAATCAAATTTTTTCGATGACGGATTACTTTTCATCGAAGCTCGAAAAAAATAAATTACCTCGCTTAACAATTCTGGCTTACGGCTTTTACTCTTAACAAAAACTCCAATTATACGCTCAATCAACTCAATATGGTCAGGATTATCAACCAAATTAAGGCAACCTGCATTATCACCATAGATATATTCAAGTGTGTAAATTGCGTAGGCTCCCCCGCAATGAGTTTTACCCCAATGGTGAGCATGACTTTTAAAACCTTCCCAAAAATAATAACCATCCCCTAACCATGGTCGATAACCGATATGCCTTTTTTCATAATCAGTTATGGCGTTGGCTTGAGTAATCTGCTTGCTAAAAATAGGAACGCACGATGTTACGTTCTGTGGAGGAGGCTCAGAGACGGTTTGATACAAGAGTGCCATCAATCAATCTCTGTTGTATTCTTCTTTACAAAATCCTTGATGCCAGAAAGGTTGGACAAAGGCAAAATAATGGCGCAACCAAAATTAGCCTGTTGAGAAATAAGACTTACGTAAGCGCGTAAATAAGGGTAAATGATGGCGATTCCATTTGCATAAAAGAAGTCTGGAATGTCAGAAACTGTTTTTACAGATTCACCAAAAACATATTCACCACAACATTTGACTCTAAAAAATGGTTTTTCGACACTTCCCGTAGATGCAGTAAATGTCACTTCCAATATTGCAGAATGCGAACTCTTGCTAAAAATACACTTCGGCCCAAAGTCCACCCTTATATTTTCGTTCGGAACAAATCCCTTTGATGTAAGGACAATATCATCGAACCAATAGCGTTTTAATGAAAAGGCAGGAGCTTGAGCTTCCATTAGGCAACCATCACATAGCAAGGAGCGTTGTAATCAGATTCAACAGATAAAGATACATTGGAATAAGCATTTGCCGCTAAAGACGACAAAAAACAACCATGCATTGTATCAAGAGATAAATCAAAACCAAACGATTCGCCATTATCTCTTTCTTTTGCCATAGAATCAACAATCGAGTCAAACTCGGTTTGGCTCATCGAATCGAGATATCTTTCAAAATTATTCAAGAGTTCTTCGTATTCGGGCTTCATTTTAGCTCCAGTTGTTCCTTTTTTCATGACAAAAATACAAAACATTCGAAAATGCAGACGATTGTTCTTAATCATTATCGCCTAAAAAACTGCTTTTGTCAACACTTTTTTTGTTTTTTCACCTCTTTCTACTTAATTCATCTTGTCCCAGGCTTCGAGGGTGAGGCGTTGAGTGCGGTATTCGCCGTAGGTGGAAATTTCGGCGTCGCGGAGGACGCGGAAGGTTTCGCTGGGGTAATCGTCGCCCATGACGGTTTTGGGGTCGAGGATGTATTCGAGGTCGCGACGGCTGAGGCCGTAGAGTTTTGCGAAGTAGGCGTCGAGTTCAGCGCGGAGCTTGGC
>NZ_JALFIA010000066.1:0-34447 GCF_022776125.1 Hallerella sp.
CACCGAAAGCCGGGGTATCTGTTCCTGGGCGTGACCGACGACGGGAACGTCCAAGGAATAGACGTGACAGACGCCATCCTGAAAAATGTGGCCGCTATCCGCACCGATGGGAACATTCAACCGCAACCGTCCATGACCGTCAAAAAGGTTTCGATGGACGAAGGCGATATCGTGATGGTCAAGGTCGAACCTTCGATATTCCCGCCCGTCAGATACAAGGGACGCATCTGGGTAAGAATCGGCTCACGTAAAGGAGTGGCGAACGAAAACGACGAGCACATCCTGATGGAAAAACGTCGGGCTAATGTCACCTCATTCGATTTTGCGTCTTGCCGCGGAAAAATGCGGCATCGGGCTGAAGACCTCCTTCTTCTGGCGCCACAAGATTCTGGACTCCCTTCGCGGGGTCTCTCGGACGAGAAGACGTGCGTACCCTGCGGGCGATTCCTACGTATTTCCGGCGTATGTCCATGTTGTTTGAAGGCGTATTCCCACTTTTTCAGAATAAAATCTATATTCACGCTAGATGTCAACAACCATAATGACTAACAGAGCCTTGTTTTAAATTTAGCAAGGGTTATCCGAATGAAAACATCTTTGACTCGAATTTCAAATTTCACTGTTGTGTTTTACCTGATTGTGGGAGCTCTGCTCGGTTGCGAAACAATCTAGAGTCATCCTCTTCGCTAGACCCTCTCGCCATATCCTCTTCCAGTAGTTCCGAACGATTTTCGTTTGGAACTCTCGTTGACGAACGCGATGGCCAGGTTTACAAGACCATCGTCATCGCTGACAGCAATCATTCCCAAACCTGGATGGCGGAAAATCTGAATTTTGATTATCCAGTCAACCCGCCGAAAACGGACGTCAACAACTACAACGACACCACAAAAGTCTTAAAAAAATACGGAAAGCTGTACACTTGGAGTGCCGCGATCGATTCCGCAGGTCTTTACAACAATGATGCAAAGGGTTGCGGTTATGCGGCTACCTGCGAAATGGCGGACACCGTCCACGGCATCTGCCCCAAGGGCTACCATCTTCCTAACACCGACGAATTTAAAACATTGCAAAACATCACCGTAACCCTCGGTCCGTATTCGGGCCAAAAATTAAAAGCAGAAACAGACGATTGGGAAGATGTCAAGACGATCTACGGAACCTATGTCCACACTTATGGCACCGACAACTATGGATTCGGAGCTCTGCCGACCTATGCCCCCGGCAGTCGCTATGCGGCAATTTTCTGGACTTTCAGCCAATCTTCCAGCGACCCGACAAGCCACGGCAGCGCACTGGACTATGCCTTTAAAATTATCGGTTACGAATGGCCCGACATGAGTCCCGTCGAACTTGAGTTGGAATATAAAGACACATATTTTTCTATCCGTTGTATTCAAGACGCTCATTAAGCATACGAAAAAGCGGACCTTTCGGTCCGCTTTTCTTTTTTGGAATTTGACGTTAAAAAACGACGAGATCGTTCTTGTGGATGACTTCTTCCGGAGAGTCTTCGCCCAATATCGAGCGGACCTGAGCCGTTTTCTTTTGCAACACGAGCTGCACGTTTGCACTGTCCAGCTGAGCGATACCGCGGGCAAGGCGTTCTCCCTGCTGCGAAAGAACTTCGATTAAATCCCCCGCTTTAAACTGTTTTTGGACCGCGACGACGCCCACCGGGAGCAAGCTCGAATGTTTCTTACGCAAAGCTTCTGCGCAACCATCGTCCACGACAACGCTTCCACTCGGCGTGCTCACAAAAGAGAGCCAACGCTTACGGCTGCCGAGCTTTTTGTGGCTGCCGATGAACAGAGTACCGACAGCATCCCCATAGATAATTTCATGCGGGAGAACCTTCATTCCATTTGCGAGGAACGCGTTACAGCCGCTTTTCACCACCGCGCGAATGGATTCCACCTTGGAACGCATACCGCCCGTGCTGACTGCGGAACCATTTTCACCCGGCTTGCCCGTAAGAGCGATGATGTCCGGCGTGATTTCCGGAACAAAGCGCAAAAGGCGCGCCTTCGGATTCTTCTTCGGATTGTCGTCAAAGAGTCCGTCTTCATCGGTAAAGACGACCAAAAGATCCGCGTCAAAGAAGAGAGCGACGTCGCTTGAAAGCTTGTCGTTATCGCCAATGCCGTTCAGTTCCTTCACCACCAAAGAATCGTTTTCGTTAATGAGCGGAATGATTTTTTTTGAAATCATCGTCTTCAACGTATTCTGCAAATTCTTGTAACGCACGCGGTCGCGAAAGTCATCTGCCGAAAGCAGAATCTGTCCCACGGCAATTCCGTTACCGAGGAACATTTCTCGGTAGACGTACATCAAATCGATCTGTCCGACAGCGGCGCAAGCCTGCTTTTCCGCAAGGACCTTCGGCTTTTCATCATAACCGAGAATTGCCATGCCCGTTCCCACGGCACCGCTCGTCACCACGATGACTTCCTTGCCATCTTCCACAAGCTTTGCCACAGAGTGAGCAAACTTCTGAATAAAAGATGTGCGGACTCCACCGCGGACCGAATCCACCAAAATACGAGAACCGATCTTGATGACGATACGCTTGGCTTCTCCTAAAATGTTTCGACGTAATTCACTCATTGGAATACCTTACAAAGTAATTTTAGCGGCAGACGAGAAGACGGATAGAATCCAGACGGAGCTGCGGATTTAACGCGGCCTTCTTGTGAAGAGCCACGTTTTTACGAAGATGATCGAGAAGGGCACTGTTCTGAGCCTTGCCGCGCAAAGTCAGCAAATGGTTCATACGCTGATATTCCTGTTCGGCGCGTTCTTCCACCTTCTTCGCGGATTCCGCGGCAATCGCTTCCATCTTTTGTGTGGCGATACGCTTGGCGAGAGCGTGCCCCGTACTTGCGAAGTAGCGAAGTTTTTCGGTGACCACAGGTACCTTCTGCGGCACATTTGCATTGCGCATTTTGCCCTTGTCCATTGCCTCCAAACGATCCGAGCAATCCTTGCCCTGGGAATCGACCAGCACGCGAATGAATTCAGGACCGGCGAGACTCGAAAGTCCCCATGCGGCAGGTACAGACGGTTCCACGACAAAGTTATACTGCATGAGCATATCCTTTGAACCGGCATCGTCCCAAATGACGCAAGCGGTAAGCCCCTTGCCCGAAGCCGTCGCCATATCGATTACGCCCTGAGCAAGCGGATGTTCAAAGCTCAAAAAAGAAATTTCATCGTGTTGCATCGCCACGGTACGGTCAAACGTACCGGTGAGTTCGCCAGCACCATCGTCCGACTTTTCCGAGCCGTCCTTCGGGCCTGCGGCAAGAGTCTTGTCGAGCATCGTGCGAGTCGGAAGTCCCGGAATCGTACCGCCTTCGACCTGAGAGCCAGCGCGGAAAATCATGCTCGTTGGAACATAACCCTTTTCCACTTCTACGCCTGCGGCCATGAGCGTATCGATCATCAAATTCTGCAAACGTTCATCGGCGTCGATATTCCGGATTTCATCCGTAATCTGCTTCGAAACCTGCGGATCGCGCGAGTTGAATTCCAAAAGTTTATCGCGGCCCTTTTCAATGTTCTTGCGGAGCATTTCGCTGTCCTTCTGCACCAGCGGAATCGTTTCCTTCATAAACTTCGAAAGCTTGTGCTTCGGATCGGCCATCGCCGCAATCAAAGTTTCCGTGTACTTGAGGAAAAGTTCTCCACCGCTCATGAGAGGCGCACCGAATGCTCCAAGGCCTTCATTGTACCAGCGGAAGATCACTTCTTGCGCACTGCCCTTCACATACGGCACATGCACACGAATCGTCTGCGTCTGACCGATACGGTCCAAACGTCCAATACGCTGTTCCACGAGAGCTGCATCGAGCGGAAGATCGAACAAAATCAAATCGTGGCTGAACTGGAAATTACGACCTTCCGAACCGATTTCCGAAGCGATCATAAGCATCGGGCCGCGTTCATCGGCAAAGCTTGCCGCGGCACGGTCGCGTGCGAGGATCGACATATCTTCGGTAAAGGTCACATACGCATTTTCACCGATTTCTTCTGCGAGAACGCTCGCGAGAGCGTTCACTACATCTGGGTGTTCGCAAATGAGAAGAACCTTGTCCTTCAAATGTTCCTTCAAAAATCCGAGCAGCCAAGGAATGCGTTCATCCATGTTCCACGTGGACTTGTACTTGGTAATCAAGAGACCGTCCACGAGAATATCGAACGAATGATCCGGATCCGCTTCGCTTGCCTTTTCGACGAGCGTTCTGTACTGCGGAACCGGTTTCAGTTCCACTTCGTACAGTTCGCGTTTGGGGAATCCGCCTACGCTGCGGCGCGTGTTGCGGAAGACAACAGAGCCTGTACCGAGAGCATCGACAATGCGACGCACCCATTCTGCAGCGGTCATCTCACGGGAATTTTCCTTGGAGAGCCATTCGCGAATCGGAGAATTTTTCGGGAGCACTTCGTTCAAGTCGTCCCAGGTCATCGGTTCTTCCGATTCCACCGGGAGCTTCGAAAGATCGCGCACAATCTTGCGGTAGGATTCTTCGTCCTTCAAGAATTCCTGGTAAGCGGTAAAGCGCGCCGGATCGAGCATCTTCAAACGGTTAAAGTGCGATTCCGGTTGCAGCTGGAGAGGCGTACCCGTCAAAAGCAAAAGGCCCTTGGTTCGAGTCGTAATCGAATTCACGAGCAGATATTCCTTACTCGTAAAGTCGTCTTCGCAGACCAAATGATGAGCTTCATCGACAATCGTCAGATCCCATTCCGCGCTCAGAAAATCTTGCGTCACAGCCGGCTGGCTCATCACGAATTCAATCGTGCAAATCACATCGTTTGCCTGATTGAACGGATTCGGATTGTCGCTTTCATGCATACCGCTTTCAAGGAAGCTGCGAATATAGCCTTCATCCACCAAAGTGAATACATGGTTAAAGCGACGGTACATTTCCGTCATCCACTGGTGCTTCAGCGATTCCGGCACAAGGATGAGTGTTCGCGTAATGCGGCCCGTGCTGCGCAAGGAATGCCAGATCATGCCGGCTTCGATCGTCTTACCTAGACCGACTTCATCGGAAAGCATCAAACGCGGAATCGCACTGGAAGTGCAGGCACGTCTGCAAAGGTAATACTGGTGCGGAATCAAGTTCACACGCGGACCGATCATGCCACGCACCGAGGAACGTTGCCATTCGCAAGAAAGTTCATTCGCCGTTTCACGACGCACAAACTCCTTATTGTCGGCGCAGTTACCACGGATCAGCTGAGAAAAGATATCGGAGACTCGCGGAGCCGCCTTCGGGCTTAAATCCGACTCCTTCATTTCACGTCCGCCACGGCCCAAGTAAATGGCAAGGCCATTTTCCATGCAGATATTTTCAACGGTAAAGCTCATTCCCTTTTCGTTCTTGGCATTTTCGCCGACGGACAAAAGGTAACGCTTAATGGGAGCTGCAGTCGTGCGATAGATTCGAGACTGCTTCACAGCAGGGAATTCGATCGTGATGTTCTTGAACTCAATTTTCTGAACTCGACCCACACCCAGTTCAGGTTCTTGTTCACTGATATAACGCTGACCGATTTGGAATGTACTCATAATGCGCAAGTTAGCATTTTTGTAGATTTAGAAACGACTTATGAATTGGTTTTACATTGATGAAAGCATACTAGAAGGCGACCGCCGTCAAGGCCCGGTCAGTTTCGAAGATTTACAGATGCTGCACAGCAAGCAGCAGATTCACGAAAACTCCCTTGTCTGGCACAAAGGGCTCGACAATTGGATTACTTGGAAAGAAGCGCTCGACACGGAAGTCGCAAGCCATTCCGAAGAAGACGAGCGTATGCTCCGCGAAACCGTCGAAGCGATCTTGAAAGAACGCATCGAAGAATTCCAGAAGAAGACCTTCGCAGGCTTCTTTGTTCGCGCTGGCGCCATCATCATCGACTGGTTCATCATTGCGATGCTCTGGAAACTGGGAGTTCACATCCTCGACTGGACAAACCTGATCGACTTCAACACGATCGTCGAAGCGTCCAACGCTTTTATCGACAAGTATTCCGCAGACCCGATGGCGGCCAATCTCAGCAATGAGTTCATGTCGATTCCGGGAATGACGGATCTCCTCGGCATCTGGTTCATCATCCAGACACTTTACTTTGTCGGATTCAACGGGTTCCTTTCGGCGACGCCGGGAAAGTTCCTGTTGCATTTGAAAATCGAACGCGCTGATGGTTCTAAGCTGAAACTTTCCGGCGCGATTGTCCGCTACATTTTTAGCCTGCTCACCCAGGCAACTCTTGTCTTCTACGGAATCGGTTACGTCATCGCAGTGATCGATCCGAAAAAGCGTGCCCTGCATGACTTTTTCGCCCGCACCCAGGTGATTCACATTCGCAAGAAGAACGCGGATTCCGACGAGAACAAAGATTTAAATAAGGATTAATTTATATGGATTCCTTTTCGATAGTTCCCACCGGCAAACCGCTTAGCGGCGAAGTCGAAATCTCTGGGGCAAAGAATGCAGTTCTTGCGACAATGACAGCAGCCATGCTCGCAGACGGCGTGACCACGATTACGAACGTTCCCTATTTGCGCGACACAAAGACGATGTCGAACGTGCTCCGCGTCATCGGTTGCCGTATCGACGGAGGTCCGCATGAATTCAAGGTGGACACGCATGGCGCAAACCATTTGGAAGCTCCGTATGAACTCGTGAGCACGATGCGCGCAAGCTTTTACGTTCTCGGCCCTCTGGTTTCTCGCTTTGGCCGTTGCCGCGTGTCGCTTCCGGGCGGATGCGCTTGGGGGCCGCGTCCTGTAGACTTGCACTTGAAAGGCCTTGAAGCTCTCGGTGCAAATATCGAAGTAACCCACGGCTATGTGGAAGCGACTTCGAACGGACGCCTTCCGGGTGGCAACTTCCGATTTCCGATTTCTTCCGTTGGCGCTACGGTGAACGTTCTCATGGCAGCGACTCTAGCCAAAGGTACAAGCGTTCTTGAAAACGCAGCGATTGAACCGGAAATCGATTCCCTCGTCGATTTACTCCTGAGTATGGGCGTAAAGATCGAAGGCCGGGGAACGCGATCCCTCGTTGTCCACGGTGTCGAAGAAATGCATCCGGGCTTTAGCGAAACGATTCCAGACCGAATCGAAGCGGGTTCCTTCCTCTGTGGCGCGGTCATTAGCCGCGGTAAAGTCAAGGCGACCAAGTGCGACCCGATCCATATCAAATCGCTTCTTGACATCTTTGAAGAAATGGGCTGTATCGTTCACACCGGTAAGGACTGGGCAGAAGTCGATGCTTCGAGCCGCGACCTGAAACCGGTCCACGTGGAAGCGGTTCCCTACCCGGGCTTCCCCACCGACCTGCAGGCGCCACTGATGGCCGTCCTTGCAACCGTCCCTGGCGAAAGTAAGATCCGCGATACTGTTTATATCGACCGCTTTAAACACGTCGCCGAATTGAACCGCCTTGGTGCAAACATTTCTCTCGAAGGCAACACGGCAACGATCAAGGGCGTCGAAAAGCTCCAAGGCGCACCGGTCATGGCGTCGGATCTACGCGCTGCTGCAGCCCTCGTCATCGCGGGCCTTGTCGCAGACGGTGAAACGCGCGTCAGCCGAATTTACCATCTGGACCGCGGTTATGAAAACTTCGAAGCCAAGATGGCAAAGCTCGGCGGAATGGTTGTTCGTTTAAGCGACCCATCCTAATCCAAAGAAAAAGTCAAAACGGCAAACAAGAAAAGGCAACCGCTCAGTTGCCTTTTCTTTTTCGATAGCTCTTTCTGTCCAAAAAAAAGGCCCGCATTTCTGCGAACCTTTTTTGCAAATTGCGTTTTGAATCCGCTGGCGATTAAGCCTTTGCTTCTTCAGCAGAATCTTCTTCCACCGGGAGCTTCTTCATCACGTTGCGACGGCCATAACGGACCTTCGTCGGATCGAATTCAGCACCGACGGATTCCGGTTCTGCAGCCGAAGCAGCAGGAGCGGACGGAACAGCTGCCGGAGTTTCCGGGAGCGTTGCCTGAACACGCGGAGGAAGCGGACGACGACCTTCAGTACGCGGAGCTTCTGCAACCGGAGTTTCAACCACCGGAGCTGCAACCGGAGCCGGAGCAGCTGCGACAGGAGCTGGTGCAACCGGAGCTGCCGGAGCTTCAACCACCGGAGCCTCTGCTTCAGCAACCTTTTCTGCGGCGAATTCACGACGACGTTCGTTACGGCCATTGCGGCGGTCATTACGACGTTCATTGCGGTCGATGCGATCATTGTTGCGATCGCGGTTGTTATTGCGTTCCTGGCGATTGCCATTGTTATTCGAATTGTTGCGATCACGACGATCGTTGTTACGATTATTATCGCGACGGTCATTGTTACGAGCAGCCATATCCTGAGCGCTAACCGTATGACGGTTCGGCTTCAGATTGGTGTCCGAGACACGCTTGACAATCGGAGTATGAAGCATCGTGATGAGCTTATTCACCTTGGAAAGAATAACGATTCCAAGGATCACCGTGATAACGGCGAGTGCGAGAGTGATGTGTTCCATTTAGAGTACCTCAGTCAAAGGGTGACACAGAAAGCGGCTGGAAGGACCGTAATTTCCGCGGAAGTCGCGAGACGGGGCCATTTACTAGCGCTCCTGGGAGCTCAACGGCCATGTGAAAAGGCCCAAAAAACGGGCAAAATCGCCAACTGGCGAAAAAAAAAGCGACTTCGACGCCTAATTTAGATAATTACGGAAAGAATCGGTCGAAAATGCGCACAAAATCGTTGCAAAACCTGCAAAAAAAATTTTGTGCAGTGCCCCTATTGACAATTAAACAGATGTGCACTATTTTTATACTAAAAAGAACGAGGTCTTATATGGGTACGCCGCAAAAACCGCTAACCGATCGCCAGAAGGAAATCTACGACTACATCCGCTCCTGCACCGAAAAGGAAAAGATGCCGCCGACCGTCCGCGAAATCGGAGACAAATTCGGAATTTCTTCGACAAACGGAGTCCGCTCCATTCTGTCTGCCCTGATCAAAAAAGGTTACATCCGCAGAGCTGCGAGACTCAGCCGTGGCATCGAAATCCTGAACGCATCCGCCAAGGTTCAAAACGCCCCAGCAGAAGCTCAGAATTCCGAAAATACAGTTGAAGTTCCGATTATTGGACGCGTGGCTGCCGGCACCCCAATTCTCGCCGTGCAGAACATAGAAGGCACCGTGACCGTCGACCGCGACTTTCTCGCGAGCCAGCCGAATGTTTTCGCACTCCATGTAAAAGGCGACTCCATGATCAACGCAGGCATCTTTGACGGCGATCTCGTCTTTGCACGTTCCCAGACCGTTGCAGAACGCGGAGAAATCATCATCGCCCAAGTCGATGACGAAGCGACTGTGAAATACTATCAGCCGCAGCCGGATCACATCGAACTTCGCGCCGCAAACCCGAAGTACCAGCCGATCATCGTCAATCCAGACCGCAAGTTCTCGATCGCAGGCCGCGTCATCGGCGTTCTTCGCAAGATCAATTAATTTATCCGAACAAAAAAAGCTCGCGTGATTTTCACGCGGGCTTTCTTTTTAAAATCTTGAAGAATTCGAGGTTAGCGGATACCGGAATCGTCATCCAAGTTCAAATCTTCATCCACTTCTTCAATTTCCTGCTGAGTCGGTGCACCTTCAAAGTCGTCATCGTCACGAGCTTCATCCAAAGAATCCGTTCCAAGGAGCTTCGCCTGATAGTTCAAGTGGCGCGCTTCCTTCGAACTTCCAAGGCCGAGAATTTCTGCACATTCTTCGCAGTAGCCGAGATCCTTATCTACGCGAAATTCCGGAGCCACCGGATTGCGGCAGCACTTGGTGCAAAGCTGACGAGAGCATTCCTTTGCAAAGCGCAGGTTTTCTTCCTGGAGTTCTGCTATCACACGTGCGTAAAGCTCTTCCGGAGTTTCTTCCGCAAGAGATGCGCGGTGACGCATACTGGCAGTCGGCTTTTCAACCGCCTCTGCGCCTGAGACCTTTTTCTTTGTTGCAGAATCCTGTTCGGCTTCTTCGAAAAAGAATGCAACCTTCGTGATCTTAACGCCGCCGCAAAGAAGAATCGCATCATCTTCCACGACTTCGGGTTCCGGCTTGACCACCGGAGCTGGCTTCGTCGGTTTAGCTGGTTTCCCCGGCTTTGCAGGCTTTGTCACTGGCGTGACAGCCGGTTTTACCGATTTGTCCTTGGTTAGCGCCTTTTTCGTAGTTTTTTTTATCGAGCTTTTTGGATTAGCCGACTTTGCAGATCGCTGTGGGTTCGTCGATGATTCCTTTACGGAATTCTTCTTCGAGGTGGAGGATCCCTGCGTTACAGATTTCTTTTTTTCGACAGCGGTCTTTGCTGTTTTCTTCGTCTGCGGAGCAACCTTTTTAGTCGGAGCGGCCTTTTTCACAGTAACCGCTTTTTTGACCGCAGCCGTTTTCTTCGCTACAGGAGCTTTCTTCGGAGCAGCCTTTGCAGTAGACTTTTTCACAGGGGCTGCCTTTTTTACCGGAACGGTCTTCGCCGGAGCCGACTTCTTGACAGATGCTCCTTTTTTAACAGGAGCTGCCTTCTTCGGAGAACCTTTTTTCACCGACTGCACCTTTTTTGCAGGTGCGGCTTTCTTCACTGTCTTCTTTTCAGGAATTGATTTTTTCTTAGTCAATTGTTTTTTTGAGCTCATATCACTAAAATATAACAAACTATATTTGTGCCCGATGGCCAAAATAGAAGACAATATCCGCAATTTCTCGATTATCGCCCACATTGACCACGGCAAATCCACTCTCGCCGACCGTTTGATTGAACTGACCAAAACGGTTGCCGAAAAAGATATGCAGAACCAGCTCCTGGATGACATGGATCTGGAAAGGGAACGTGGCATTACCATTAAAGCCCATGCAATCCGTTTGCTCTATGAACGCAACGGCGAGCAGTACATTCTGAATATGATCGATACCCCGGGGCACGTCGACTTCAGCTATGAAGTTAGCCGCTCCCTCGCCGCATGTGAAGGTGCTATTCTCGTCGTCGATGCCACTCAAGGCATTCAGGCGCAGACCCTTTCGAACCTGTACCTCGCGATTGAAAACGATCTAACAATCATCCCAGTCCTGAACAAGGTGGACCTGCCAAGTGCTAACCCGGACCATGTGGCACAGCTCGTCGGCGATCTTCTCGGATATGATCCGGATAAGATTCCTCGCATTTCGGCTAAGACAGGCATCAACATTCCCGAAGTTCTCGACCGTATCGTCGACGAAATTCCGGCCCCGAAGGGTGACGCCAGCGCAAAACTCCAGGCGCTCATTTTCGATTCCATGTACGACACCTACCGCGGGGTGATCAACGACATCCGCATCATGAACGGCACACTCCGTCCTGGCATGGAAATTCAGCTGATGGCAAGCGGCGCCACCTATACGGTGACCGAAGTCGGAACCTTCACCATGAAGCGCAATCCGCGCAAGGAACTCACCGCAGGCATGGTCGGCTACGTCCTCGCCAACGTGAAAACGATCAGCGACGTGAAGATCGGCGACACAATCACCGATGCCAACGATCCTGCCGAAAATCCGCTGCCCGGTTACAAAGATATTCAGCCGATGATCTACTCGGGCATTTACCCGATCGATCCGGAAGACTACAAGAATTTGCGCGAAGCCTTGGAAAAGCTCAAACTGAACGATTCCGCATTGCAATGGGAACCGGAAACTTCTGACGCACTCGGCTTCGGTTTCCGCACGGGCTTCCTCGGACTCCTGCACATGGAAATCGTGCAGGAACGCTTGGACCGTGAATTCAACGTGAACATCATCACGACCGTTCCGAACGTGGAATACCACGTCTATCTGACGGGCGGTGAAATGATCAAGGTTTCGAGCCCGTCCAGACTTCCTGATGCTTCGCGTTACGAACGTATCGAAGAACCTTATGTGAAAGCTCAGATCTTTACGCCTAAGGAATACGTCGGTGGTCTCATGAAGCTTTGCGAAGAAAAGCGCGGTGAATTCGAAAACATGGAATACATCGACGAAACGAAGGTCATCCTCAAGTACGATCTTCCGCTTGCCGAAATCATGTTCGACTTCTACGACAAGCTCAAGTCCATTAGCCGCGGTTACGGCGGACTTGACTACGCCCCGAACGGCTACCGAGCAAACAACCTGGTGAAGCTCGACATCTTGTTGAACGGTGATCCGGTGGATGCGTTCTCGGTGATCATTCACCGTGACAAGTCCGCATCCTATGCAAACGCAATCTGCGTCCGCTTAAAAGACCTGATCCCTCGCCAGCAGTTCGACGTCGCGATCCAAGGAGCCATCGGCGGAAAGATTATCAGCCGCAGCACGGTCAAAGCCGTTCGCAAGGACGTTCTTGCCAAGTGCTATGGCGGTGACATCACCCGCAAAAGAAAGCTTCTCGAAAAGCAGAAGGAAGGTAAGAAGCGTATGAAGAGCATCGGCACGGTCGAAGTTCCTCAAAAGGCATTCCTCGCCGTTCTTTCCCTTTCCGACGCAGGCAAGGGCTCCGAAAACTAATCATGTCTGTTCAGTCGACTAGCCGCAGACTCTTGCATTCCACGTCTCCGAGCTGGAACGTTCTTTTGGGAACGATCCTTGCGATTGTTTTCGTGGCAAGCTTTGCGGCTAGATTCTATGCGATTGAACCTTTCCGCATCGTCGGGAACTCGATGGAGCCCGAACTACCTTCGGGGGAGCTCGTCTGGGTCTGCAAACTTCCAACGTGTACAGACAAATTAATTCGCGGTGACATTGTACTCGTTTCGTTTCCCGATCATTCCGAAGCGCTCCGTACAGTCTTTGGACTTCCCGGAGACACGGTGCACCTTTCACCCGCCGGGAAAATCCGTGTAGAACAAGATCTGTACAGCTGGGAAGAAGAATCCGAAATTCTCGCGCCTCGCAGTTTTTACGTCCCGCGAAAAAACGATTCCATCGTATTTAAAAACTTGAACGACATCTCATTCGACTACACTTCGGAATGGGCGCATCGCAAATTCGGTTTCCGCAACTTTTATACCGAAGCCAAGCTGTACCGCGGCACGGACACGCTTCCGATCAGCCGCGTCGGCAGCACCCATATTTTTGGACGCCCCGTTTCAATCCGTGAAATCAACGGTTTCCACTGGCAAGAATACATTTTACTCGGTCTGCAAATCGACCGTGAAGATCCGGGAGCAAAGCCCGTCCACTTTGAACGCAAACTTTACCGCACCCAGGATTCTTCCGAAGTTCAATATTTCAAGGCTCCCCAAGACGCGTATTACGTCATCTGTCAAAAAGGCGTCCGTTGCGAAGATTCCCGCAGCTTCGGCTACATTTCCAAAAGTCAAATCAAAGGGAAGCTTTTACGCTTTTAAAAGCTTTTTCGGCGCTAGCGCCATGCAAGTACACCACGTCCGATTTTTGAATAAAGCGTTCTAACGCAAGCACCGCCTTGCCCGAATAAAAATGCCATGCGACAGGATGCGTCAAGGCTTTGAACTTTTCTTCATCCACAGGCGCAGGCGAAGTTTCGTAAACCGGGAAGTGGCAAATTTCAATCTGATTTTCTTCGGAAATCGCGCGCAAATCCGCAGCCGTCTGCGAGGCGGAAATCCAGGCGACTTTTTTTACAGGATGCTTTTTTAAGAAGCCCGGAAAATCTTTGCCAGCGCCATTTTCCGATCCGGCTACCGACACCGAAATTCCAGATTGCAAAAGGCACTGCGCCGTCTGAACGCCTGCGGCAAAAATCACACCGCTGAAGTTTTTCAGGACCTCTTTTGAAAGATTCACCGCCCGTGGACTTCCGAGAAAAGCGGCATCAAAATCCGAAAGTTCCAGCGGAATTCCTGTCGGACGATACTGCAACGCCGGCACGTGCCAAAGCTCGTTTCCGGCCAAGGCTTCGCGAGAAAAGGCTTCCGCATTCGGCGGTGTCATTTTCGTATCGATGACAAGCATTAGTGTTCCGTATTCCAGAATGCGGCAATCGCTTCCGTTCCCGGAGCTTCCGAAGGAAGCATGATTCCTTTTTGATGGCAAGCGTCCATGAAGGTCTTTGCAAACGCGTCCAAAGCCTTGCATGCGTGCGCCTGTTCCGAAAGTGCATTTTCTTCAAAACGCTGGACCATGCGCAGAGACTGTCCGTTCTGCGGATCGGCGAGATACGCGGTAAAGCGGAAGGCGCTTCCATCCACTTCTAGGATTGCGCCCATCGGAACGCGACAGCCACCGCCGAGCAAATTCATCCAATGACGTTCCACACGAGCCGCAATGACCGTTTCACGATGAGAAATCTTTTCGGCGATTTCCCGCGCCATGGAATTTTCCTTGAGGCTCTGTAAGGCGATAATGCCCTGACCGATCGCCGGCGTCACCTGGTCGACCGTAAAGACTTCCGAAATTTCCGAAGGCATTTCCAAACGGTTCAAACCCGCAGCCCCTAAGAGAATTGCGTCGAATTCCCCGTTCCTGACCTTTTCAATACGAGACGGCAAATTGCCGCGCAAGTTCACGCAATGCACGTCCGGACGCATTTTTTTCAACTGCAAAACGCGGCGCGGCGAACCGGTTCCGATCGTTGCACCAGGCCTTAAATCGGCAAACTTTTTACCGCCCGAAACCAAAACGTCACACGGATTCTCGCGTTTTAAAAATCCCGAAAGTACCAAGCGATCGTCCATCGAATCCGGCACATCTTTCAGGGAATGCACCGCGAGATCTATCTTCTTTTCCATCAGGGCTTCTTCGATTTCTTTTACAAAAACGCCCTGACCACCGAACGAAACCAGGGAACGCACATGGTCCTTATCACCACTCGTTTTAATGATGCAGATTTCTGCGGTTAAATCCGGAAAAGCTTTTTGGATCAAGTCCCGGGTCAAATAGGCTTGGGCAAGAGCGAGAGCGCTTCCGCGTGTACCGATCTTAATCGTTCCCATGTGCAAAACCTCTTAATCTTCGCTTTTCAAGTCGAAGAGTTTTTCGAGAATCAACTGGCTTTCAAGGCCCATACCCGCAGCGCCCAGACGTTTGAGTGCCGAAGACGGACGGTGCAAAAGTTTCGCGATCAGTTCGTCGTTGTAACGGCGCAGGTGTTCCATTTCTACTGGAGACACACGATGTTCCCACTTTTGAAGCAATTCCTGTCCGATCGTTTCGTGGTGTTTGCGAAGCGAAAGCATCAGCGGAATCACACCGAGAGTCGCATACCATTCGGCGAATTCGTCCACCGCATCGCTGATGATTTCGCGAGCGCGTTCTGCGGAATGCCGTCTCTTGTTGCGGTTATCTTCCACCACGCGGCTCAGCTCGTCGATGCTAAAGAGCGAAATGTTAGGAAGCTTTGCAATTGCCGGATCGATGATTCTCGGAGCGCCGATATCTATATATACAGTCTTGACGCTGCGCTTCGCCTTTTTCACCATATCATCGGTAACGAGATATTCGGGCGAAGAGGCTGCGGCGATCAGCAAGTCCACGTCTTTCAGTTTTTCGGGCATTTCGTAGAGGTCATAAGCCTCACCCCCAAAACGCGCCGCAAAATTCTGAGCCTTGGCAAGAGTGCGGTTAAAGAACCGGAATTTGGTCACCCGTTCTGTGGAAAGCTCCACAGAAGCGATGTTTCCCATGTCGCCGAGTCCAAGTATTCCCACACAAAGCGGCGAAAGGTCGTCAAATTCGCGCAAAGCAAGCTGAACCGCCGCAAACGGAATCGAAACGGTACCTTCCCCGATTGCCGTATCCTCTCGGACCTTCTTACCGAGGGTCAAAGCCGACTGGAACAGGTGACTGAGGAAGAATCCCACTTTTCCCGCCTTCTGCGAAAGCTGAAACGCCTCCTTGACCTGTCCCATGATCTGGGTTTCGCCCAACACCAGGCTGTCGAGAGAGGAAACCACCGTATAAAGGTGCGAAATCGCCTCGATATGGGTCAAATAGAAGCAATGCGGGACGAGTTCTGCGGCATCCATGTGCGCAAATTCCGCCCACCAGTTGATCAATGTATCCCTTAATGCGTCCGGATACAGGGTCGCGGCATAGATTTCTGTACGGTTGCAGGTAGAAAGGATGACCACTTCCGAAAGTCCGGGAAGCATTCCCAGGCTCGAAAGGCCCTTATCGAGCAGGTTACCAGAAAAACCAAGCCGGTCACGTAAAGCAACCGGGCACGTCTTATGACTTGCGCCGAGAACGACACAATGCGTATTTTCTTTATTGTTCATCACTTTTTTCAAATATGTAAGCTAGAAAAATTTTGGGAAGTTACCTCTCAAAAAAAGGATTATATATATTTGTGGCAGAATATTTATTGGAGTCAACGAATGAAGTCTAAGTTATTCGCTATCATCGGTATGCTTGCGGCCACCACTTTCGCCGATGACTATACCATTCAAAGTTTTTCCGGCGAAGAAGTCGGTACCCCAGACCAATATATTGACGCAGAATTTGGCGGCTCTTTGAAAATTTCTGCATCCGGCTCGGTCGAAAATGTTCAAGACGGACGCTTCTATGTACGTCAGAAGTTTGAAGATCCGTTTGGCGAAGCCCCGACTACCTACCAGCTTTATGAAGGCCGCGAAGGTTCCGACAAGGCTAGCCTTGCTGAATTCAGCCTTCCGGACGGCATCGCCTACGGTTTCGTCGTCAAGGCGAAAGCTTATTCAAGCAAAGATGCCGATGCAAACAGCGATATTGAAAAGGTTTACTTCGACGGCAAGTCCGTCTTCGCAGAAGGCGTGACCGAAATGTACGTCCACCGCGGAGTCAAGACGATTGCCCTCGTTTCTGCTTCCGCCGAATCTTCCTCCAGCAGCGAAGACACCTACGCAGCAGCCCCGGCAGAAGAAAGTTCCTCCTCCGCAGAAGACGAATACGAATACTGCGATGATAACGATCCGGATTGCGAAAGCGAAGATGATTACAACTACGACGTCCAAGGCGACGTGGGTGAAACAGCAAGCCGTGCAAACGACGAAGATTACGCTTCTAGCGACGCGGCAAACGATGTGACGAACCGCTTCGGTATCGCCGACGAAGTTCGTAAGTGGAGCGCTTGGGGTCTTGTCGGCGTGGCCGCAGCTGGTATCGGCATCGGCATCTACGACCAGATGCAGTATAGCGACGCAAAGTCCGCTTACGACGACGTAAACGACGTGATCGATTCCCACAAGGAAAATATCAAAAACGCTTGCGGCGGCAAGAATTCTTGCTACGAAGCTCTTCTCTGGTACGAAAAACAGGATAAGACCTCGGCAATCAGCCAGCTCGAATCCCGCAACAAGAAGAACAAGGACGCGATGGATTCCTACTCGATGGCTCGTAACATCTGGTTCGGTGTTGCAGCAGCCTCGATCGCTGGCGCTATCGTCCTCTTCACCTGGTAATGAAGACCGGTAAAATTACGGTTCAAGATTTGGGCTTTGAGACGATTCTCGGGGCCCTTTCTTTTGAGCGCGAAACACCGCAACCGGTGACGCTCAGCTTTTCCCTTTGGTTGGACTTCGAACCGATTGCGGCATCTGACGATTTAAACGACACGGTCAACTATGCCGATTTGTCCAACGAACTGGTGAAATTTATTCAAGATTCCAAATTTCAGCTGGTCGAAACTTTAGTTCTGCGTACTGCCGAAAAGATCTTTGAAAAGTCCCCGAAGGTTTCTGCCGCCTGGGTCCGTATCCAGAAGACGGAAGCGATCCCGGGAGCCAAAGGCTCTGTGGCAGAGATCCAGCTCGAACGTTCCTAACCGTTCCAAGCATCAACTGTTTAAGCCTGAAAAGGCTCGATACCTTAAAGCTTCCGCGATGTCTGAACATTCAACGGAAGCCTTTTTTGCATCTTCCGCTTTAGAGCCGAACTGTGAAGCTCTCAAGTCCGCAATGGTGCGGGCAACCTTAAGCATGCGGTAATAGCCTCTGGCGCTTAGCTGCATTTTGTCGGCGGCGGAAACAGCAAAGCGTTCCGTTTCGACACTCATTCCGCAGAAGTTTTTTGTTTCTTCGCTTGTCATTTCGGAGTTCGTGCGGCAACGCGAGCGCCTAAACCTTTGCTGTTGCAAGTCCCGGGCTGCGGTCACACGGGCACGGATTTCAGCGGAAGATTCCCCGGGCGGCATCTGCATCAGCTGTTGCGGATCGGTGGACGGGACCGCCATTTGGATGTCAATCCGGTCGAGCAGCGGACCAGAAAGGCGTTGCCGATACCGTCGAACGGAATCCGGCAAGCAGGAACATTCCCTTTTCGAGTCCATCGAATATCCGCATGGGCAAGGATTCATCGCCGCACCCATCATAAAGCGCGCAGGCCAGGAGACCGTTCCACAGGCGCGGCTGATGTGGATTACACCTTCTTCCATCGGCTCGCGAAGAGCCTCTAGAACGTTCCGGTTGAACTCGGGAAGCTCATCTAAAAAGAGCACTCCATTGTGAGCCAGGCTCGCCTCTCCGGGGCGCAGATGCACTCCGCCCCCGACGAGCGAAACCATCGACGAAGAATGATGCGGTGAACGGAACGGGCGGCGTGCAAAAAAGCATTTCGCCTTATCTTCACCAAGAACATGTAGCGAAGAATAGATGCGTGTACATTCGAGAATTTCTTCATCGGTCATCGGAGGCAAAATGCTCGGAAGGCAGCGGGCGGAAAAAGTCTTGCCCGATCCAGGAGAACCGACCAGCAAAAAGTTATGAGCGCCCGCCGCCGCAATTTCCAAGGCTCTCTTCACCCCTTCCATTCCTACCACAGAACGAAAATCCGGTACCGAGGGATCTGCAGCCAAAGCCCTACGCGAAATACCGCAAGACCGCACCGGGAGCTTTACAGAACCCGGCGCAATCGCATCGATGCATTCCGCAAGGGTGGAGACGCCAATCACCGAAAGCCCTTCCACAAGGCTCGCCTCCGCAACGTTCTCCCTCGGCACCACTAAAATGTCTTCTTTTTTAGAAAGGCTCATCGCCACGGAAAGCACACCATGTACAGCCTTCACCTTTCCATCTAAAGAAAGCTCCCCCAAAAAGACAAACCTTTCTGGACGCTCCGCCTGGATTTCTTCGCTCGCCACGAGCATTCCAATCGCAAGCGGAAGGTCCAAAGAAGTTCCCTCCTTGCGCAAATCCGCAGGGGAAAGGTTCACGATTATGCGACTTCCGGATGCCGCATAACCGGAACTTCGAATACTCGAAACGACGCGTTCCCGAGATTCGCGAACCGCATTGTCCGGGAGACCGACCAGTGTAAAACCGGGAAGTCCCGGCGAAGAATCAACTTCCACATGGACAGGAATCGCCTTGATTCCGAGCAGGCAGCTTGTGCGAATTCTTTGGAACACGTCGAAACCTCTTATGCAGCCGTGACTTCCTGGTACTTTTCCAGCACGCAGTTTTCGATATGCTCACGGCATGCGCGGGTAATCGGGTAGAAGATGCTGCGATATTCCTCGCCCTTGTAGAACGGGTCGTTCGGATAGCCTACAAACAGACCGTTTTCACCGTCCATCACACGGAGCTGCGTGAGTTCAAACTGGTCGTTCAGAACCACACGGGCAAGCGCCTTGATGTGGCCCATGTTAATGCCTTCCTTGAACGGATACACACGGACATTGGTGACGACGAGGCAATCGAATTCCGAAACCTTCGCCGGCTTTTCCTGCTTGACTTCTGCTGTTTCTGCTTTGACCTTTGGCATTGCGCCCTCCTAATAAGTTAGCGTCTCAACATCGAGACACTGCTATTAAAGCAAAATGCGTGCCAAAGCAAAAAAGGCGATTTCTTAAGGAAATCGCCGTTTTTTATTTTTCAAAAGTGATTAATCAGTGATTACAATCGATTAATCAGCGTCTTGGACGCAACGAACGCTATGCGCATAATTATCTGCGAAGTAATCAAAAACCCACGTTTCATCATACCAGTCATGATAATTATAAAGAGCCACCCTGAACGCGTTACGCTCGGGGGTCAAAGTTCCTTTTGTCGACGTCCAGAAAAAAGCGGAGAATCCGATGTTTTGGCATTCGGGAACACACCCCCCCGCAGGAATGGCTCCAAAACCGAAAGGATCGTATCCATTACGCTCAATCGTTTTATCATAAGCCTGATAATAAGTCGATTTCCAGCCAACCTTGGATTTTAAAAGGCGTCCGGTCTGCCAGGATTCCACATACCTCCCGTTAGAATAAGCATACGCCGTAAGTCTGTGAAATTCTTGACTGCTCGGCAAATGCCACCCTTTGGGGCAAACGCCTCGGACCGTATCCTTTGGGGCGCATTCCTTTGATTCTAGTCCGCACTCCTTGCCGTCTTCGCTAAAAAGAGCCGCAGAATCCATGGCGGCCGCCCACGTATAATAACGTCCGAGCTTTGCACAATACTCAACGGAATCTTGATAGCAGAAACTGGTCGGTTTTCCCGATGCCGTTTGCACGTCATAATCAAAATTCAGGTTTTCCGCCATCCAGATTTGAGCCGAATCCTCGCTTCCGATTGCAACCGTTCTATAGACTTGCCCATCTCTTTCGTCGACAAGTTCCCCATATGAAATATTCGGGTTGTAATATTTTCCAGATTCCAAAACAGAATAGGAAGAAGATGAAACGACGTTTACACCAGAACTGGACGAATTTGCATCCGAAGATTCTTCTGACGAGGAAAGGTCTACCTCGGAACTAAAAGATGAGGAAGAAACTGAGGTAGACGAGCTTTTCATTTTACCCCTTAATCGCATCCGACATACTGAACATCGGCATGTACATTGCAATCATGAGGAAGCCGACAGCACCGCCGAGCACCACCATGATAAGCGGTTCCATCATCGACGTCAAAGCGTCGATCGCGGCGTCCACTTCTTCGTCGTAAAAGTCTGCGACCTTCAAAAGCATCGCGCCGAGCTGACCCGTTTTTTCACCGACGCCGACCATCTGGATGACCATCGCCGGGAAGATCTTCGCATCCTTCATCGGATCTACAATACTCTTACCGCCAGCAAGGCCGACCGCAATCTTCATAATTGACGCTTCGACCACAGAGTTACCCGAGGTTTTTGCCGTTACCTGCAACGCTTCCGTCACCGAAACACCGGCATTCAAAAGCGTACCGAGAGTACGGCTAAAACGCGCCACGGCACTCTTGATTTGCAAGTCGCCCACCTTCGGAACTTTAAGCAAGAACTTATCAAAGGCAAAGTGCAATTTCGGGACCTTCATCACGACCTTGAACGCGACGATAATCGCGACGACGCTCAAAATCCAGAACGCCGCATAATCGCGGATCATATCCGAAAGATCCATCACGAACTGCGTCGGCCACGGAAGTTCGCCACCGAGTTCCATAAACGAAGCCGCAAAGGTCGGCACCACGAAGGAAAGCATCAAGACCACCACAAGAACAGCCACGACAGCGACCATCACCGGGTAAGTCAAAGCCTTCTTCACTTTACGGACCAAGCGTTCGTTCGATTCCAGGTAGTCGGCAAGACGAGAAAGAATTCCGTCCAAGATACCGCCCGCTTCACCTGCCGCAACCATGTTACAGTAGAGCTTGTCAAAGACCTTCGGATGCTGAGTCAAAGCATCGGCAAGGCTTGAACCACCACTGATCGACATCGTAAGCTTGTGAACCACTTCGCGCATCGCCGGGTTTTCCATCTGCTCTTCCAAAATGGTCAAGCACTGGAGCATCGGAAGACCTGCGGAAGTCATCGAGCTGAACATGCGCGTAAAGCGGGAAACGTCCTTGGTTTTGATGCCCGAGCCGATATTGATCCGGATTTCAATCGGTTTGCGTTTAAGGCTTTCAACGACCAAGTGTTTACGGCGAAGCAGGGATTCCGCTTCATTCTTATCCTTCGCCTCAATTTCCCCGCTAAACTGGTTTCCTTGAGTATTTTGCGCCTTATAAAGGAAAACCGGCATGGATTAAACTCCCATTTGTTCGAGTTCTTTTTCAAGCTGAGTCGGATCCGGAGACTTGGCGACCGCTTCGAAATGTTCGAGCTTGCCCTGACGCACGAGTTCCGCGAGTCGCATATTCATCGTGTTCATACCGAACTTCTGACCGATTTCAATCATGGAACCGATCTGGTGCGACTTATTATCGCGGATCAAAGCCCGGATAGCCGGAGTCACGTTCATCACTTCGTAACACATCACTCGGCCGCCGCCGATCTTCGGAAGAAGCATCTGACAAACAACGCCCTGAAGCACAAAGGACAGCTGGGTTCTCACCGTCTGCTGTTCACCCTGCGGGAACGCGTCGACAATACGGTTGATCGTCTGCACAGCGGAGTTCGTATGAAGCGTCGCGAGAGTCAAGTGACCTGTTTCCGCAATCGTCAAGGCGGCACGAATCGTTTCCAAGTCTCGCATTTCGCCGATGAGCACGATGTCCGGGTCCTGACGGAGAGCCATTTTCAAAGCCTGGGAGAAGCTCTTCGTATCGTTGCCGACTTCACGCTGATTCACCATGCAGTTCTGGTGCTTGTGCAAGAATTCAATCGGGTCTTCAATCGTCAGAATATGTTCGTGGCGTTCCTTATTGATCTTGTCGATCATGGCGGCCAAGGTCGTAGACTTGCCAGAACCAGTAGAACCGGTCACAAGTACAAGTCCCGACGGACGAGTCGTAAATTCAGCGACAATCGGCGGAAGATCCAAATCCTTAAAGGTCTTGATTTCAAGAGGAATGATACGCAAAGCGAGGGCGACGCAGCCACGCTGCAAATAAGCATTCGCACGGAAACGTGCCAAGTTCGTAATACCGAAGGAGAAATCACATTCCTTGTTCTGTTCAAAGGACTTCTTCTGGAGTTCATTCATCAAACTGTACGTCATGCGCATGGTCTCATCCGGTTTGAGCTTTTCTGTGCCCATCGGAGTGAGTTTACCCGCCAAGCGAAGCATGGGCGGGATACCCGCGGTGATATGCAAGTCGGAAGCGCCACGCTTCACCATTTCTGCAAGAAGATCTTGAATATTATACATGCTTTGAATATAACATTAAATTTTTCGACTAGTATTTGCTGATTTGGGAAAATAACAACCCATGCCGATCGTTCTAAACCTTTGAGGCAGAAAATCTCTCAAAATTTCTAAATTGAGCAAAAATGAAGTTTTTTAGACCGCAGATTCTACTTTTTGGAGTCGCCCTTGCGCTCGGATTAAACGCTTGCAGTGAAGCCCAATACGACCGAATTCCCGAAAAGGTCGAAGGCTATGAAGGGGTGAACCTTTTTGTCTTTCACACATCCTGGTGTGGCTACTGCAACGCAGAGCTTCCCACGCTCAAAAAGATCTATGCGGAATATTCCCCCTGCGGACTGCACGTGATCGGAGTCAACGAGGATGACGACGAAAAGACGATGCTCGAATTCGTGAAAGCAAGGGAAATCCCCTACCCGGTCGTATACTGGGACTTTAAACTCATGAAAAAGTTCGGACATCCGCGTTCGATTCCGACGCACTTTTTAATCGACAGTACCGGAAATATTCAAATGCGGCAGATCGGTCTGCTGAACGAAAAAATTCTCCGGACACAGATCGAAAAGGCTTTGGACGTTACGCATTGTCGTCCATAAACAGGATGACGTCTTCAATATTCTTTTTGCCGAGAGCAAGCATGTAAAGGCGATCAAGTCCCACGGCGACTCCAGATGCCGCAGGCATTCCATGTTCGAGCGCGGCGAGGAACTTTTCATCGATCGCCGGAACGGGTCTATGATTCGCCTTTCTCCAGGCGATATCCGCTTCAAATCGGCGTCTTTGTTCTGCAGGGTCCGTCAGTTCTTCGTAGCCGTTGCAGAGTTCCATATTTTCGATGTAAAGTTCAAAGCGTTTTGCGACCGTATCGCCATTCGCATTCACATACGTTTGGGCAAGAGCGGCGCAGCTTTCCGGATAGTCCATCAAGAACTGCGGCGCGTCCTTTCCAAGATGCCCTTCCACGACCGTCACCATCAGGTAGTCCCACCAGTCTTCGGTCGAAAAGGTTTCCGAGCCTTCCACGTCCGGGACGTCGTTTTCTTTTAAGGCTTTGCGGTAATCGTCCGCAGTCGCCTGGAACGGGTCCACTTTTGCATAACGCAGAAACGCATCACGGAAAGTCAAACGTTCCGCCTGGATCTTTTTGCCAAGAATCGTGGACGCCAGATCTTCGACTTCCGTCATCAAATCTTCGTAATGCATACCGACGCGGTACCATTCGACCAACTGAAATTCGGAATTGTGCTTACAGCCGACTTCGTCCAAACGAAAAGCGTGCGCTATTTCAAAAATATCCCCGAAGCCAGCGGCAAGCAGTCGCTTCAGGTGAAATTCCGGACTCGTCATCAGGTAACGGGTAGGCTTTCCGAGCGTTGCAAAATAATCCAAATGCACATCGGTTCCGCTTGCACGGGAAAGCACAGGCGTTTCGACTTCCTGCACATTTCGCGCCTTAAAAAAATCGCGGATTTTTTCGGTCAGCGCATAACGCGCCTTCCATGTTGCAAGATCGCAGCTCGGTTCAAATGTCTTCATAAAAAATTATTCCTGCACGCAGCGCACGGAAAGTCCAAAGCGCTTATCGACGGAAGCCTTATCCAAATTGATTGCATCCGAAAAAAGATTTCGCACGAATCCGCGAGAAGCGTCTTCTTCAGTCGAAGTCCAGAAGTAAGTGCCTTCGTCAGCGAGAGTGCAAATGCCGTTCTGGTTAAAGTAGCCGCCGAACTGCACCGTCACCGAAAAGTCCGCCACATCCACCGCAGAAAGGGCATCAAATTCTTCATCCGTCGCCACGTGGAAACCTTCCGGGCAAGCGAGCTGCGCCGATCCAAAAGTATAAAGGCGACCGTACTTTGCACAGTTCAAGGAATCACCGTCATAGCAAGCGGAAGAATCCGGGATTTCAAAAGAGATATTGTCAATCATCCAGATTTTTTCGCCAAAGCGTTCCACACGATACATCTTGTTATCACGCGGATCGACGACGCTACCGATGACCGGGCAGCGAACCGGAGCTTCCAAAGAATCCAAGCGCACATTCAAAGAATCCCCGTAAGCATCGCAAAGGTGGAACTTTCTTCGAGCGTAAATAAAGTCCGCAGGATCGTTACCCGTAAGGAACGTGACCGCAGAATCTATCGACGGAATCACAGAATCCCCGACTGCGGCAAGCCAGTTGTTCGCCACATAAAACGGAGCCTCCCAGAATGCATCGATCGAAAGCGAATCGATCAAGAGCGCCATCGGCGAAGGAGTCGGAACACTCACCTTTTTGGCCACGAGCTTTTGCGGCGTAGCGGCACACGTTGCAAAATCCGGAGCGTCTTCACGGGTAAAAGAAGAATCGGTGCGAGCGATGCAGGCATCAAGGCAAGCCTGTTTTTCTTTCTTTTTGCATTTTTCCCAGATGAGGGTATCTACCTGGACCATCACCGGTTTCATGAACTTTTTGTTTTTGCGGATGACTTCAAGGGTTTTACCGTAAAGTTCAATCGCAGTGGTATCCCCAGCCTTACCCTGTTCCGCAAGAGCGATCAGAGATTCAGAACAAGCCTGTTCGCCTTTTGCCTTGGAGCATGCCTTAGAAACTTTTGGAGCGGCGGCCATCGCAAAGCTCGCCATAAAAAGAACCGACATCAAAAAGATTTTTTTCATACAAAAGAATATAGAAAATTCAGTTTTGGTTAATGGATGTAACCACCCTTCGGCTTGTCTTTCAACTTGGGACGCACCGTAAAGCAGTCAGCCATTCCAAGAGGTACAAGGAACTCCTGCAAAATCTGATATTCAACGCCTGCAGAAAAAGCAGCCATGCGCTTCTGGAAAATATTGAATAGGTGCGCGGCATTGTCCGTCTGTTTCTGTTCCACTTCGAACATTTCGACAAGGCTCACCGAATAAAGCTTGCGCAAAAGCAGGCCCGGGAGAACCATCACGGTAAGGAACCAGTCCGTCAAAACCTGGGACTTTTGAGGCTTGTTTTTCTGCTGGCGAATCACGTTCACATTCGTGCGTACTTCCTTGCCGAGAGCATTCAGCTGCAACGGACGGAATTCCGGCATTTCAAAAATTTTCATGTCGGCAACCATGTCAAATGCGCTGCAGACGAGATACTTGGTAAAGTCGGAATAGAGGGAGTATCCGATTGATTCGACGGCTTCCTTTGTATCTTCTGGCAAGAGCTTCGAAATTTCCGGGCGGAGCTTGTTCATCGCCTGAGCAAAGTTGCTTTCGGTGCAGCAGACTTCGAATTCCTTGCCGGCGAAAAGCGTTTCGTGGAGCATTTCAAAACGCACGAGTTCACGGAGCTTTTTATAAGCATCCGTAGCCGCGTCGCTGAATTCGACCTTGGCGGAATACTTCTTTTCGATGTCTTCGGTTTTCGCCTGCACCAAAGCGTCGTAATCCGTTTCGCTCACAATCTGCATCGTTTTGCCGATGAGAGTCTTGAACTGTTCGTTGTAACAAGCCGCAGACGGTTCGTCCACGACTTCGATGTTCTTCAGGTTTTCCAGAGCTTCGTCAAATTCTTTCTGCATAAAAATTCCACTGGTTTTGACATTCTGATGTCATTGGCTTTACGACTGGCCCCACTCCGATTTATTTGGAAAATGAATTTTCTTTCGGAAGGACCAGATTCAAAATGACAGCGAGCAGGAACACGACTGCCACGCAGTTCTCCGCAAAAATCATCTGCACGATCTGCGGAAAAATTTCGAACATTTTAGATGCCGATGTAAACCCGAGCCCCACGCTAAGCGAAAGACTCGTAATGATCATGTTCCGCTGAGAGAAACCGCTTTTGGCCATCATCCCGAAGCCGGCAAACAAAATCGAGCCGAACATCATAATGGTACAGCCCCCGAGCACCGCCTGCGGAATCGTCGAAAGCAAGCGACCAAACGGCGGGAAAATTCCCCCAAGGAGCATCACCACGGCACTCGTTCCAATCGCAAAACGGTTCACCACGCCCGAAAGCGAAGCAAGTCCCACGTTCTGGCTAAAAGACGTAATCGGCGTACAGCCAAAAAGTCCCGAAATAGAACTGACAAAGCCATCGCAACTAATCGCTCCGCCCATTTCGGCCTTATGAATCTGGCGCTTCAACGCGCCATTCACCAAGGCACTCGTATCGCCTACGGTTTCCGTCGCCGACACAAGGTAAATCGCAAGGATCGAAAGGATCGGCCCCACATGGAATTCCGGCTTAAAAGGAAGGAACATCGGCAGGGAGACGATGCTGCAATCCATCACGCCCGAAAAATCGACCATTCCCATGCAGAGCGCAAGAATATAGCCGACGACCAAACCGACCAAAACCGATAGCGAACGCAAAAATCCCTTGGCAAAGATTTGCGTTAAAAGGCACACAAGAAGCGTCACACTACCGACGATCCAGTTTTCTGCAGCGCCGAAGTTCGAAGCCCCAACACCACCGGCAAAGGAATTCGCCCCAATCGGGAGCAGCGAAAAGCCAATCGACGTCACCACTGTAGCCGCCACAACATGCGGAATCAGCTTTAGCCAATACTTCGCACAAAGTCCGAGCAAACCTTCAACGATACCGCCCACAATGACAGCGCCCATCAAAGTTCCCATTCCCTGCGTCGTTCCAATGGAAATCGCCACCGAAAGGAATGTAAAGCTTAAGCCCATCACAATCGGCAGACGAGAACCGATTTTCCAAATCGGATACAGCTGAATCAGCGTACCGATACTCGCAATGATCATGCAGTTTTGAATCAAGGACGCCGTCACGCCTTTTTCGATTCCCACCACATTCGCCAAAATGATAATTGGCGTAATGTTGCTCACAAACATGGCAAGCACGTGCTGAAGCCCAAAAGGAAGGGCCTTGAACAATGGAACTCTGCCGTCTAGCGTATAAAGATTTTCAGAAGATTTCGTCGTCATTTTTTAGAAATTAAGATTCCTGTTCACGGAACTGGATAAAGCCGCTTTCCGCATCCATACTTTCGACAATGGCCAAGGATTCGAGTCGGACGCCTGCCGCCCGGAGCTTTGCACCGCCCGGCTGCATTCCCTTTTCGATGGCAATTCCCACGCCCACCAGTTCAGCGTGAGCCTGCTTGACAAGATCGATCAAGGCGGCACTCGCTTCGCCATCCGCCAAAAAATCGTCCACGATCAAAATCTTATCCGTGGGCTTTACATAAGGCTTCGAAACAAAGATTTCGTTATACTTTTTATGCGTAAAGGAATAAGCCTTTGCCACATACTTGTCATCGGTGCTGTTCACCGTCTGACCTTTTTTTGCAAAGACCACCGGGATTTCGTTCACATAGGCGACAGCGGAGGCAATCGCGATTCCGCTCGATTCGATCGTCAAAACCTTATTGAATTCCACATCCGAAAACCGGCGCTTGATTTCTTCACCGATTTTTTTCATCAGTCGAATATCGATTTGATGATTCAAGAAACTGTCAACTTTCAAAACGTTGCCGGGCTTGACAACGCCATCGGCAAGGATCTTTGCTTCTAGAAAATTCATGCGCGAAAAATTAAAAAAATCCCTATTATTTCACTTGTTATTTTTTTATTTTCTACGGCAATGAACTACGATGTAGAAAAAATCCGCAATCAATTCCCGGTTCTCGCACTCCACGATAAGGATCCGAAGCCTTTCGCGTTCCTCGACAGCACTGCGACGACCCAAAAGCCCGAATTCGTCATCAACGCGATGGACAATTTCTATCGCAAGCATTACAGTTCGATCAAACGCGGAGTCTACTCGATGGCCGCCCAAACGACGGACGCCTACGAATCCGCTCGGAAAAAAGCCGCCCAGTTCATTAACGCCAAACGCGAAAGCGAAATCGTTTTCACCCGCGGCACAACGGCGAGCATCAACCTAGCCGCTTGGAGTTATGGACGGAAGTACTTAAAAGCCGATGACGAAATCGTCATCAGCGCCCTGGAACATCACGCAAACATCGTATCGTGGCAGCTCATTGCCGAAGAACGCGGAGCCAAAATCAAGGTAATCCCCGTTGCCGACAATGGAGACTTGATCCTTGAAAAGATCCCCGAGCTTGTCATTCCGGGCAAGACAAAAATCGTCGCCTTTGCGCACATCAGCAACACCATCGGAACGGAAAATCCGGTCAAGGAAATCATCCGGACCATCCGTCAGATTGACCCGTCGATCAAGGTTCTCGTCGACGCAGCCCAAAGCGCTCCTCATGTCAAGATCGATGTTCAGGACCTGGACTGCGATTTCTTAGCCTTTTCTGGCCACAAAATGTACGGTCCCACGGGCATCGGCGTTCTTTACGGCAAATATGAAATTTTAGAAAGCATGCCGCCTCTCGAAGGTGGTGGCGAAATGATCGACCAAGTCACGTTCGAAAAAACAACCTTCGCCCTTCCGCCAGACCGTTTCGAGGCAGGAACGCCTCCTATCGCCGAAGTCATTGGCCTTGGAGCCGCCATCGACTGGTTAAACCAGGTCGGAATTGAAGCGATATACCAGCACGAACAAGAAATTTTGAAATATGCGGAAGAAAAACTTCGCGAAGTTCCGGGATTGCACATTTTAGGCGCACCCAAGCACCGCGGTTCCCTGCTCAGTTTCACCCTGGATTCCGCCCACCCGCACGATGCAGCGACGCTTTTAGACGAAGACGGCATCGCCGTTCGCAGCGGGCATCACTGCGCTCAACCGGTAATGAAACGTTTTAACGTTCCGGCAACGATCCGCGCAAGCTTTGGCGCCTACACGCAAAAGTGGGAAATCGACAGGCTCGTCGAAGGGCTCTTGCGTGTAAACCGCATCTTCGCCCTTTAATTCCTAATTCCTTTTTCGAAAAACAAAGTAACGATACAGGGCAAAGCTCACGACTACATAGGCGATATTCGCAAGAATGTTCGCCAAATAGCCCGCACTTAAAAAATCCCCTGCCGACGGAAGAGCGTCTTTCAAAGACTCCAGCACAAACAGGTTCACCAGGTAAGCGCAAAGGAACACGATTACAAAGCGCATCACTTCCGAACGTTTCTTGTTATGGCTCTTAAAATTCAAGCGGCGATTCATGATGTAAGAATTCACGCCGCCCGCCACAAAGCCTAAAAAGTTCGAAAGCTCCAGATTCCAGTGCAAAAGCTCGTACAAAACCCAAACCACCATGAGCGTGATGAGCGTATTCACCACACCGATCAGATTGTACTTGATAAAGTTCCACATCGCTTATAGCCTCCAGCGGGACTCGTTAAATCGCTCCCTAAATTCCCTTTCGATATCGTCTGCAAAAGGAATCACGCGGTGCTGCATCAAAATGTTTCCGTCACAAATGACCGTATCGATCACCGAGGAATTCGCCGCATACACCCAGTTCGAAATCACGTCGCCCACAGCAAAGCACGGAGCCTTTAAATTGAGCAGTAAAGCATCGGCAAGCCAGCCTTCTTCGATTTTCCCAGCGTGGAATCCAAAAGCTTCGGCACCGTTCTGTGTCGCAATCTTTAGCGTTTCTTTTGCAGAAAGGAGCGTCGAATCGCCCGAAGTCATTTTCGCGAGCAGCGATGCGAACTTCATTTCTTCACGCATGTCGAGATTGTTGTTCGAAGATGCGCCGTCCGTGCCGAGCGAAAGTCGAATGCCACGGTCCACAAAAGGCTTTGCATTGAACGTTCCGCTTGCAAGCTTCATGTTCGAACAGGGATTGTGCGCTACGGTCACGCCGCGTTCTGCCAAAATGTCCAAATCCTTTTCGGAAACGTACACCACGTGAGCGGCCACCGTGCGGTTCGAAAGCAGCCCCAAGGAATCCAGATATTCCACGGGAGATCTTCCTTCCGTTGAATCAACGCTTCCCTTTTCTTCGCCGCGCGTTTCCGCCAAATGCACGTGCAACGGGATCCGATATTTTTCGGAACATTCCGCGCACATCTTCAAGCTCCGAGCCGTATTCGTGTAAATCGCGTGCGGCGCCACCGCCAAACGAATGCGGTTCTGATACTTCGAAACATTCTCGGCAAGGAACTGCACATTTTCGCTCGTATCGGGCTTCAGCACATCGGCAAAGGTAACGCCGATCGAAGCGCGAACGCCCATCTCTTCCGCGGCCCGAATCGTCTGCGTCCTGTGCCAGTACATGTCCGCAAAAAAGACGGTCCCCGAACGGATCATTTCAAGAATCGCATACTTCGAAGCCACATAAACGTCATCGGCAGAAAGCTTCGCCTCGCGTGGCCAAATATGCTTTTCGAGCCACACCTTTAACGGTACATCGTCTGCGAGGCCCCGAATAAAAGTCATCGCCGCATGCGTATGCGTATTGTAAAACGCCGGAACAATCGCCATGTGACGGCAATCCAGCTCGTAAGTATCGGGAGCTTCCACCAGCAAAGTCTCTGCAGGCGCGATCTTCTTAAAAACACCATCCGCAATCCGGATATCTCGACGTTCATTTTCCAACCACACCGATTTCAGCAACAACTGACTCATACAAAACTCCAAAGATAAGTTCCCCAGTTCCAGGCGACTTCAAAACCCGACTTTGCCCACGCCCACGCCAAAGAAACGCCGCCCGCCGAAAGCCAAGCAACGACCGGCACCCAAAACAGATTCGCAAACAGGATCGCCGCATACGAAAACGCGTAACCGAATTCCTTCAAATCCGTCTGCCGCGGACGCGCCTCATGAAACACGCTCACCAGGTGGAACATCAAAAAGAAACCGACAAGTCCCTGCGCCACGATCCGCGCCTCGGGAATCAGAATCAAGGAAATCCACGCCATCACAAAGGCAAACAGCGGAAACGTGTACGGCGCAAGCGAAATCACCGGATTCGTGTTCCCGTAAAAAGTCACCTGCCCGCCCTCATCCGCATGCGCAAAAAAGGATTCCACCTTATGAAACGTAAGTACCGCAAAAACCGTATGGTTCAGCTCGTGGCAAAAGGTCTCGGCAAACTCCAGATTGCGCCGAAAAGCAAAGAGAACCACGCGCAAAGCAAAATACGCAACCACGCCGTAGAATTCAAACTGGAAAATCTTCCAGTTTTCTACAAACGCGCCATAGCCTTGCCAAAGAGAATCTCCAAAAGCGAACGCCAAAAGCAAAAGCAACGGCGCACCGGCAAAGGTGCAAAGGACTTTCATTAGCGGGCCATGTCCAAAGTATCCAGTTCCTGCCGAAGCTTAGTGTCTTTCGCCTTTAAGCTGTCCAGCATGGACTTTGTCTTTTCAATCTGGGACTCAAGCCCTGCCACTTCCTGTTGCTTTTGGAAAATCGCCATTTCCGCTTCCGGATCGGAGCATGCAAACAAAAAGCCGACGGCACAAACTGCAAGAAGAACCTTACGCATCATATATCCTTTATTTTCAAACGAATATAAAACAAAATCGCAAAAAAAAAACGTGAGGAATAGTCGCGACTTCCCCATTTCGGGCATATTCCGCAACCCTTTCCAAAAAAGGTCTCTCGCAAGAGTGGCTTTTTTACGTTCACCGACCGCACAAAACGACAAATTTTGACAAACAAAGAATCTAAATTGTCATTGTAAACGAAGGAGTTTCACCATGTTCAAGAAGCTTATTGCCGAGTGGGATCTGTTGCTCGCAAACATCGCCATTATCACCGCAGGCGCTATGATGATGGCAATGTAAGGCTTTCCCGCAATTAGAGCTTTTCGACTTCATCCATCGGAAGACCTGTCCTGCGAGCAATAATCTCCATCGGGACGCCATCCTCTCGCAAGCCTTTAGCCAACTCACGTTTTTCTTTTTCGGCTCTAGCCCTTTCAGCCTTTTCACCTTCCGCAAAGCCTTCGGACTTGCCTTCTGCAAAGCCTTCCGTCTTACCTTCTGCAAAGCCTTCTGTCTTACCTTCTGCAAAGCCTTCCGTCATGCCCTCCGCAAAGCCTTGTTCTTTGCCTTCTGCGAAGCCGATTTCATGCTGAGCCTTCAGATCCGTCATGTTCTTTACCTCAAGGTTGAAAAGTTCTTCTTCAAAATTACTCAATTCTACAGAACTAATCAACTTTTGAAAAGTTTCGTTGGACAGAATCTTTTGGGGTACCGGTTCTTCCTTGACTATCGCCTTGATAGCGCGAAGCCACTGGGCCGCTTCGGAATTATCATCCTTGGAGGTTCCCGCATTTTCAAGTTCAAAGAATTTTTCGATTTCGACGAAAACTTTTTGAATTTTCGGGAAAAATTTCTTGCCATGGCACATTTCATCTACATGATGAATGTATTCCGCGGGCTCTTCGGGAAACATTTCAAAATCCAAAAGGCCGATGAAGTAAATTTGCGGAAGTTCATACTTTTCATTCTTGTGGACCTGATTTTCGATCACCCGTGAAATATAATACTCAACGCGATCGCGAAAATATTTATCGCCTTGCTGCTGAACTTCGACCAAAACCTTCTCCCCGGCATTGGTCGTGCCAATGATATCCAGAATGCAATTTTTCTTGTTGAAAATTCCTGGGTATTCCTGCATTTCAAGAGATATACTCTTAATCGCCGAATCTCCGTGCAAATCAAGCATCGCATTGACAAGAGAAATCAAAAGGGAATGACCTTTTTCTTCTGCAAAGACGATTTTAAAAACACTGTCACAGAGAAGATAGGCATACTTGTAAATCTTTCGATATTTTACAAGGTTTTTGGCATCCATTTTCATCGCTTCAAGCAATGCTTCGTGTTGTGTACGATTCATATAAAGTTGCTTTCCGACTACGCGGAAATCTCCTGTGCTGAGGTTATAGTTATGGTTTGCAAATCACCATAAGCATTGGCAGAGCACCAACAACCTTTTTCCACAATGGATATTGGTCGTTTGCAAACCTGTTGCGACAAGGTTTTACGTCTGCGTTTACAGACGGTGCTCTACGTTGATAGCCACGGGGCCGGTTCCCCACAGGGCAACTGTCTCGATTTGCGACGTGTCAAGTTCGCAAAGGGTGACGACTTCAAGCAGATAGTTCAACTTCCCGCCCGAATCGAATACGCTGTCAGCGGGATTAACTGCGATAACTATTAGGAATATACAATAACTTGGAGGAAATGTCGTTAGCTAGGAGAAAAGAGTTGTGAATTGCTTTCAGATTTTTTAGTTTTGTAATAGCAGTTACAACTTCCCTTGCTCATGTAGGTGATGACATTGCTCGAAGTTCCTCCCGGGCATGTCCCCACAAGAATCACACCGGCCAAAAGTCCCGCTTCGAGTCCAAAGATTTTCCCCAAAGAAAAAGTCAAAACCGGCTAAAAAAATGGGCAATCGTTTTCATGCCCATCCATATAACATTCTACGGATACATGTAACCGACGTCGGCACCGCGTACCGGGTAAGCCAACACGCCGCCTTCTTCATCCACCACAACGGCAATTCCCGAAAGGTAATTTGCCCAGCGGCGAGAAGCGAAAAACTGCAAATCGATCGTGCGGTTCGAAACGGCAATAATCAGCGAGGCCACCAAAACGTCGTGCGT